>NZ_AKFU01000046.1:0-45192 GCF_000277625.1 Clostridium sp. MSTE9 | reverse complement strand
ATCCGCCGCCGGCCGCGCCGCCCTTTACGCCGAATACCGGGCCGAGGGAGGGTTCACGCAGAGCAACAATCGCCTTTTTGCCGATGTGGCGCAGGCCGTCGGTCAGGCCGACGCTGGTGGTGGTCTTTCCCTCACCCGCGGGGGTCGGATTGATTGCCGTGACCAGAATCAGTTTGCCGTTCGGTTTGTCCGCCAGATCACCCAGAAGCTTATAGTCTACCTTTGCTTTGTTGCGTCCGTACATCTCCAGGTATTTCTCGTCGATACCCGCGGTCTTTGCAATGTCTCGAATGTCTTTTGCTTCGTACTGCTGTGCAATTTCAATATCAGATAAAAAGCCCATTGTTACAAATCCTCCTGATCCATTATGAATTCGGCCCCCGAACGCCATCATAAGCCGCCACGTGCAACCCGCCAGGCGTTTGAAACCACTCTTTATTTCAAAATACCACACCAAATTCCCCGTTACAATAACCAAATTACCGCGAAGCGTCCAATTTGACGATAATAAGACGAAAAACCATATGAATTCCAGACGCTAAAACCATCGAAAATCCAGCAGGCATCCCGTTTTTACGAAGAACTGAAGTATTTGAAACGAACTGTTCCGACAAATCTCTTGCGTCGAAAATAAAAGGCTGATGTTCAGAAAATTCCGCCGAATAGGACGGATGCCACCAAACGAGCAAGTGCCGGGAATGGAAAAGTACTCATTTTAAATCGTTCAAGACGCAAATGTCAGGAAAGAAAAGACACCTGCGCCACCATCAGCCGGACGGGAGAGTCCCCCTGATTTTGAACCTTTACATTTACGGCAGCCCCGCCGGGTGCTACTTCCAGACGGGCCGCGTCGCGCGATGAAAGAGCGGTGGTTTCCCCTCCTGCGCTGAGCTCGGCGCTCCCCTGCACACACCAGCACAGCAGGACGCTGCGGCCCTGCTCACCGCTTTCGCAGCGGATCTCCGCCGTCTGCCCTGCGCCGACGATCAGCGCAAATGCGTTGCCCCGGCAGACGCCTTTCCGGGTCATCAGATTATAGTCTACAACCCTTCCGCGGCTGCGGGTTTCCCACGCGCCGTCAAATGCGGCGCATTCCAGCTCCCGCAAGATCACCGGCGTTTCGCTTCCATTATAAGTAAGGGAAAGCTCCCCCTCGACCGGCGCGATGATACGGTCGTAATCCGGCAGAGAGGTAAAGTCCGATTCCTCAAGCTCCACTGTAGCCGAGCTCAGCCGAAAATGAAAGTCGCGGTCGGCATATAATGCGCCGGGCGGCTCAATGATGATCTGCGTTGTTTTCCCGCCGGACCATTCGCTCACCACAAAATCCTGCGGCACGATCTTCTCCAGTTTTGTCATTTTGTGTCTCTCTCCTTCTGTAAAACGATGTGAATAAAGACGGTTTTCTTACACTATATCCGCTCTCTCGTCTAATAAACGTCATAAAGAGGTTGCTTTCACCGAAAAAGCCGGTTTGGGTGGTTGCACTTGCCGAAATCTTCTATTATGATTATTTTGTAGCCGATTCCGTTGCCGGATTCCCGTTCTCAGCGCGGATTCATCCACCATAAAAAATTTCAGTATAGAAACGGAGCCGATCATTATGATGAACAAAATTCTGGAATGTGTACCAAACTTCAGCGAAGGACGCGACCTGGAAAAGGTTGAGAAAATCGTCTCCTCTTTCCGCGGAAAAGAAGATGTAAAGCTGCTGGATTACAGCACCGATAAAGACCACAACCGCTGCGTTGTCACCGTAGTCGGCGAGCCCGAAGCGGTACGCGACGCGGTGATCGAGGCCATTGGCGTTGCCACCGAGCTGATCGACATGACCAAGCACGAGGGCCAGCACCCCCGCATGGGCGCAACCGATGTTGTTCCCTTCATCCCCGTGCGCAACTGCACCGTAGACGAAGCCAGCGAGATCGCCAAACAGGTCGGCGCCGCCATCGCAGAGAAATTCGGCGTACCAAGCTTCCTGTATGAGAAGTCCGCTTCCGCTCCTCACCGCGAGAATCTCTCCGAGATCCGCAAGGGCCAGTTCGAGGGCATGCCCGAGAAAATGAAGGACCCCAAATGGAAACCCGATTTCGGCCCGGATCACATTCACCCCACCGCCGGCGTAACCGCGGTCGGCGCCCGTATGCCCCTGGTTGCCTTCAACATTAACCTCGATACCCCCAACCTTGAAATCGCCAACCAGATCGCCCGCAAGGTCCGCTTCATCGGCGGCGGCTTCCGGTTTGTTAAGGCGATGGGCGTTATGCTCGAGGATCGCAACATCGCTCAGGTCTCTATGAACCTGACCGACTACACCAAATCCGCTGTATACCGCGTATTTGAAACCGTTAAGATGGAAGCCCGACGTTACGGCGTCAATGTGGTCGGCAGCGAAGTGATCGGCCTGGTTCCCATGGCCGCTTTGATCGACTGCGCAGAGTATTACCTGCAGATCGAGAACTTCAACATGGAGCAGGTCCTGGAAACCCGCCTGTAAGCAATCAATTTTGGAGGTAACATACCAATGGAAATGAAAGATATGACCCTTGAGGTCTTTTGTGCCACTACCGCATCCAACGAGCCCGCGCCCGGTGGCGGAAGCGTTTCTGCTCTGGCCGGCGCACTGGCCGCCGCTTTGACGGAAATGGTCGCCCAGCTGACCATCGGCAAAAAAGGCTATGAAGAGGCCGCGGACGAAATGAAGGCGATCATCCCTGAGGCTGCGGCGCTGCGCGCGGAGCTTCTCGATGAGATCACCCGTGACAGTACCTCCTTCAACGCTTATATGGAAGCGATGACTCTGCCGAAGGACACCGACGAGCAGAAGGAAGTTCGCCGCAACGCGATGCAGGAGGCTTTGAAAAAGGCCGCCGAGGTGCCGCTGCATGTTGCCGTAACTGCGGCAAAGATCATGCCGATGGCCGGCACTATGGTGAAAAAAGGAAATGCCAACGCCGTAACCGACGGCATGGTGGCCGCGATGATGACCCGCACTGCGGTTCTGGGCGCTCTGCTCAACGTGAAGATCAACCTCGGCTCCATTAAGGACGAAGCGTATGTAGCGGACATGAAGGCAAAAATCCACGAGATCGAAACCGCTATCGTTCGCGACGAAGCCGCTGTTTTGGCAGCTTCGCCCCTGAAATAAGAAGCTTATGATTTGAAAAGCACCAAACAGAATAAGTGAATGATGGGAACGGTCTGAGAAATCAGGCCGTTCTTTTTTGCTCTCCTTCTTTTGATACGATTAAAAACTCATGTGAAAGTAGTACCAGCGGTCAACGATTTTTTCTGTTTCATATTGATTGTCCCCGTTGACCTGCTCATAGCTCCACCCCGTATCGGTTTTTACCAGAGACATAACTTCCCCCTGAAAGCCCAAAGGAACATCCGACGGGGAATAATAGAACCCGGTGTAGGAAGAGGATGGAGCCAGACCAAAGCCGCCGCACAGGAATTCGACCATTTTGCTGTCGGAATGATAGACGATCTCCTGAACGCCGGAGACAGAAGCGCCCTCTGCGCTGCCGCGCTCTATGACAGAGGAAGCAACCTCTGTCAGCTGCGCTTCGTTGTTTTTCACACGAGAGACAATGGCCCCTTTGGTGCCGGGATACCAAACCGATACAACGGGAATACTGATCAACAGACAAACTACGAGAAACAAAAGCAGCACCGGCCGTTTTTTCAATTGGTCTTTCATCAGCTTTTCCCCCTGCCATTTTCATTCAGTCATTTCCAACGATAGCTTTCTGAAAGTGATCGGCGGGTTGAGCACGCTGACACCCGCGGAGAAGCGTCTCAAAAAACTGTCTGTTCCCACACGGATACGGCCTTGCAGAAAGCTACCGCAAGCAGCTATGCAGGCCAATAAGAACTTTCTGAAAGCGGCTGGTGGGTTGAGCCCACTGACACGCCACGGGGAACCCGCAGAAAACTCTCTTCTCTGGAAAGATAATCTGCCTTCGCGTCTTTTGCAAAAAGAAAAAAGCATACCGCAGCATCACCGCTTAGTATGAAGTTTGAAGTTATTTTACCACAAATACCCGGATCGTTCCACCCTGAAAAAGTCTGCGCGGGCAGTGAGCGTTTCGACGCTAAAGACCGCGGAGAAAGAATTTTACGTCGCATTTTATCAACCAAAATTGTTTCGGAAAACGAACATAACGACTTCTGATCCTTCCATTTTTTGTTTGCCAGGAAGATCGAGAAAAAGTGAAAGGATAGAAAAAGATTCTATATTTTGGTAAAAACCCAGTTATACTGTGATTTTCTCTTGTATTCAAAATGGAAGGAGTCTCTTGCTTCTTCTCATCTTCCATAAACCCTCTGTTCGCGGCTCCAAGAAGAAAATATTCAAAACTTGTTTTCGCAGGATTTTCTGCCCATATCTTCAACTTTCGCGCGTATTTTCAATTATTTTGATGAAATTTGAATTTTTTTCAGGAAAAAGAAGGCATTTTCCTGACTTTGAAAAATGCGATCAGACGGAAGAAAAAACAGGAAAAGAGCGATCTTGACGTAAAAATCCAGGCAGACTGCGCATTCTATAGTTTGTTATCAGATTAGCACAGTAAAATTCCATCTTATTTCCGTCTTTTCTATCAGAGCAAATTAAGGCTCAATGCAGGGGCAAAAACACCGCTTTTTCCCTAAATCATAACGAAAAAACCTGTAACATAAAATGAAATAGACGGACAAGCCTTCGATTGTTCCGGGAAAAACGGCATTTTTTCCTTTTCGAGCGCTTTGCAATAAACCCCCCTGATTTGCTCAAATTTTCACGTTTTGAATTCAATTTAACGTGCTAACATGTTAGCTAGCTACCAAATCATCTAGATGACACAATAAAGCAAATTTGGAATATTGTCATTAAAAACACAAGTGTGAAAACCTGCGTTTTTTTCATTCTATATTAGAAGTAAAACACCTTTCACAAAGCTCTTCAAAGCCGCATCGCACCTGGCTTTTTCAGGGCTTTTGAGGAGCAAAATCACTCTTATCAGAATCACAACTTTTTTTCATTGATCAATCTTTTCAATTTTTTTGCCTTTACCCTCTTCTCTTTTGTATCTTTTCCCCGTAAAATAAGAAGGAAAGTAAATTTAAGGCCATCAGTCTGGGTTTTGGCCACCCCAAAATTACGATCTTTTTCGCTTCAATCTGTCGGTTTTCATTATTTATTACAGTTTGCGTTTGTTTTTACCTAAGATTGCTCCTTTTCGGCCTGCAATTGCAATTCAGCAATTTTTGCAGCCTGATTTTTAGAAAAATAAGAAGATTCACTTAGACGTTTCTTTGACATGCGGCGATGTATAATCTGGTCAAAGTTCAACAAGTGATTTGTGTGTGAGTTGCATTGAAACCAAAATGGTAAAAGGAGATTGTACATTATGAAAACTGTTATTTTGACCGGCCAGGATTTGACCCTGGAAGAATTCGCACTGGTTTGCCGCGAGGACGTGCCTGTTGCTTTATCGGAGCAGGCCAAACAGAACATCATCGCTTCCCGCAAGGTTGTGGATCAGATCGTCGATGAGGATCGCGTTGTTTACGGCGTAACCACCGGATTCGGAAAGTTCAGCGACGTTGTCATCAGCAGCGACGAATGCAAGCTGCTGCAGAAGAACCTGATCATTACTCATGCGGTCGGCGCCGGCAATCCGTTCCCGCGCGATGCGGCCCGCGGAATGCTGCTGCTCCGCATTAACAATATGGCGAAAGGCTTTTCCGGATGCCGTATGGAGGTTGTAGACGTTCTGATTGAAATGCTCAACAAGGGCGTTACTCCTCAGATTCCCGAAAAGGGCTCTTTGGGCGCTTCCGGTGACCTGGCTCCTCTGGCTCACATGGTTCTGCCGATGATCGGCCTTGGTCAGGCGGAATACAAGGGCGAAATCCTCGACGGCGCCGAAGCGATGAAGCGTGCGGGCATCCCCGTCGTGGAGCTGAGCGCAAAAGAGGGCCTGGCACTGATCAATGGTACCCCGGCTATGACCTCTACCGGTGCTTTGACCGTTTATGACGCTCTGGAACTGCTGAAGGTCGCCGACGTTGCCGCCGCTCTGAGCTTTGAGGCACACAACGGCGTAGTCAACGCTCTCGACGAGCGCATCCATGTAATCCGCCCCCACAAGGGCCAGATGGATACCGCCAGAATCCTGCGGCAGCTGCTCAGCGGCAGCAAAAATACCACCCATCAGGGCGAGATCCGCGTTCAGGACGCTTACTCCCTGCGCTGCGTACCGCAGATCCACGGCGCGAGCAAGGATGCCATCAACTTTGTCAAGCAGAAGGTCGAAATCGAGATCAACTCGGTTACTGATAACCCGATCATTTTGAAGGACACCATGGAGGGCATCTCCGGCGGTAACTTCCACGGCCAGCCGATGGCGCTTCCCTTCGATTTCCTGGGAATCGCGATCGCGGAGCTCGCGAACGTTTCCGAACGCCGCATGGAGCGCCTGGTAAACCCCGCGCTGAGCGGTCTGCCCGCATTTTTGACCAAAGACGGCGGCGTAAACTCCGGCTTTATGATCGTTCAGTATTCCGCTGCGGCTCTGGTTTCTGAAAACAAGGTTCTGGCGCATCCCGCCAGCGTTGACAGCATTCCTTCTTCCGCAAACCAGGAAGACCACGTCAGCATGGGCACCATCGCGGCGCGCAAGGCCCGCGAGATTCTGGGCAACGCCCGCCGTGTTCTGGCAATGGAGCTGATGTGCGCCTGCCAGGCGATCGATATGCGCGGCGACAAGGGCATGGGCGCAGGCACGAAACCCGCTTATGATACCATCCGCGCTCTGGTGAGCAAGCTGGAAGAGGATCGCCCGCTGTATGAGGATATCAATCTGTGCGAAAGCACCCTCATCGACGGCAGCCTGATTTCTCATGTAGAAGAAGGCGCTTCAAAGATCGAGCTGTAATTTATCGAAAGAACGAACCTGAACACCGCCGACAGTTTTGATCCAACGCAAAGAGCATTCCCCGTATGAAGCCAGGATTCGGACGGAGATTGTCAGGTGTGGAAAAAATTGATCTGGTATGTCCCAGCACTGTTACTCTGCTCTTTGTTCTGATGGATCGCCCGAAGGAACGGGCGGTGTTCGGTTTTTCTTAACCCCCACGGTTCGTGCGGATAGTCCTTGCAGCGAATGAGATTCACAGCATACACAAATAAACGCAACGAAAGGAGAAATGAAACGCACTTGTTCACGCTGTGTTTGCTGACCGGCTGTATCCCCACAAAAAGGTCTGCGCCGGAACACTGAGAATGGTTTGCTTTCGCTTTCTCAGTTTGTGCTCTGTGAATCCTCCATACCGCTAACGGGGCTTGTGGCATAAAGAGGGGATGTTTTCTGTATCAGTTTTACAGGTTTTCCCTTTATTAAAACAAGAGGAGGTTATTTTATGATTTTGACGAACCCGGTACTTATTGCCGTTGTTGTGCTGCTTGTACTGTGCTTCTTGAGAGTGAACGTTCTGCTGGCCCTGTTTGCCTCTGCAGTTACTGCTGGTTTGGTCGCAGGCATGGACGTTTCGACAACAATGACAACCTTTATCACCGGTATCGGTGAGGACCCCGAAACGGCCCTGTCTTATGTGATGCTGGGCGGTCTGGCCGCCACCATCAGCTACACGGGTGTTTCTGACATTCTGGCGGTTAAAATCGCCAAGCTGGTCAACGGAAAATCACTGGTATTCGTGTTTTTCCTGGGCTTTATTTCCTGCTTCTCGCAGAACCTGATTCCCGTACATATCGCTTTCATTCCGATTTTGATTCCGCCGCTGCTGATCGTCATGAACAGGATGAAGATCGACAGAAGAGCTGTGGCCTGCGCCCTTGCGTTTGGTCTGCGTGCTCCTTATGTTGCCATCCCTGCCGGATTCGGTTTGATTTACCACGGCATCATTTCGAACAACATGACCAAAAACGGCATGGAAATCGACAAAATGGATGTTTGGCGTTACACCTGGCCCCTTGGCGTTGCAATGCTGATCGGCTTTGTTCTGGTCGTTCTGTTCCTGTATCGCAAACCCAGAGAGTACAAGAACGTGGAAGGCTTCGCGGTTGATCTGGATACCGTTGACACCACCATGACCTTTAAGCACTGGTCTGCGGTTATCGCTGCGGTTGTTACCCTGGTGATTCAGCTGGTTTGGGGTTCCCTGCCGCTGGGCGCTTTGATCGGTTTGGCCATTATGTTCATCACCAAGGCAGTCAAATGGTCCGACATGGATAAGATCATTGACGAAGGCGTTCAGCTCATGGGCTTCATCGCATTCGTTATGCTGGCTTCCAATGGCTTCAGCGCCGTTCTCCGCGACAGCGGCGGTGTTGATCAGCTGATCCAGAGCTCTTTGGGCTTCATCGGCGGCAGCAAGCTGCTCGGCGCGTTCATCATGATGCTCGTTGGTCTGTTCATCGTAATGGGCACCGGTACTTCTTTCGGTACCGTTCCTGTTCTGGCGGTTCTGTATGTACCGCTTTGCGCACAGCTGGGCTTCAGCGTCGGCGCAACCACGCTCCTGATTGCTGCGGCTGCTACCATCGGCGATACCGGCTCCCCTGTTTCCGATACCACACTCGGACCGACGGCCGGACTCAACGCGGACGGACAGCACGACCACATTTGGGATACGTGCGTACCAACCTTTATTGCATCCGATATTCCGATCTTTATTTTGGCAATCGTTGCTCCCCTCTTGATGTGATCGGAATTCCAAACAAACAGAGCGCCGTGGAAATTTCCACGGCGCTCTTTCTGTTACAGAAAAGTTCCTTTGAAGCAATCCTTTTTCCCCTCGAAGGGTAAAGAGAAACTGAATTTGAACTGCCGTAATCCTGAACGGTTTTAAAAGAATTCTTGAAAAAGATTTTAAAGCGTGTTATGGTGCGGATAGTTCATCAATCAGGAGGGATTTTTATGACCTATCAAATAGAAGAGATGACGGCAGGCCGGGCCATGTCGATGCGGCGTACCGGCTCGTATGGCCCCGGCAGTCACGTGCTGATGGAAACATTCAAGGAATGGGTCAGGGCCAACGACCTGTTCACCGACTCGGCAGTCATTCTGGGAATTTCACAGGATCATCCCCAGACCACACCGCCGGAACGCTGCCGCTACGACGTTTGCATTCTGGTTTCTGACGACTATCTCCAAACGGACACGGCTGTTACTGAACTCTCCCTGCCGGGCGGCAAATACGCGGTCTTTTCCATCCCCCACACCGCAGAGGCGGTTCAAAAAGCGTGGAACGACATCTTTCCGCAGCTTGCCGTCGATGGGCTGACTTTAGACCCCTCCCGGCCGATTCTGGAGAGATACGTGCCGGCAATGCTGCAAAAGCATCTGTGTGAAATCTGCGTCCCGGTGTGAGCGCATCTTTCCTCACAAATCATCCATCAGCAGACCCGTCCGCAGCTTTTTTGCGGACGGGTCTGCTGTATTTCTTTCGAAGTATGTTTACTCCCGGCAAGCGGGTTTCTGCTGCTCCAGCAGGTCTTTCAGGCTGCGGGCCGCGGCAGCGATATCCTGGGCAGCGATGATTGCCGAAACAACAGCAACACCGTCTATACCGCTCCCCCGGAACAAGGGAATGGTCTTTGCGTTGATGCCGCCGATCACAACAATTGGAATACTCACGGCGGAACGGATTTTTCTCAGTTCTTCCATGGAGACGAGCTGTGCGTCCGTCTTGGTGCCGGTGGCAAACATGGCGCCGACGCCAAGATAGTCCGCACCGTCGCGTTCGGCCTGAAGAGCCTCCTCCACTGTGGAGACAGAAACGCCGAGAAGCTTATCCTCCCCGAGGATGGCGCGAACCGTTTTCGCGGGCAAGTCCTCCTGCCCGACATGGACCCCCGCGGCGTCTACGGCAAGGGCAATGTCCACCCTGTCGTTAATAATGAGGGGTATCCCCTTTGCATCGGTCATCCGCTTCACACCGAGTGCCGTGCGGTAAAAGTCGAGAGAAGAAGCATCCTTTTCGCGCAGCTGCACCAGCGTGATCCCTCCTTTTATCGCCTGTTCCACAGCCTGCTCGAGCGTCGTCGTGCTCATCAGATCGCGGTCGGTAACCAGGTACAAGCTGAGATCAAAATCAGGCTTCATCGAGCTTCGCCCTCTCTTCCAGAATTTCGGCGCTCATGCGGCTGACTGCATCGACCAGCGCAACGCGAAAACTGCCGCTGCCGAGCTCTTTCGCCCGCTCAACCGCGAGCTCCCCCGCGATGCTCATGCAGAGGATTCCTCCCGCGGCGGCGGAGAGGAAATCGTCTGTGGCGCCGCAGAACGAACCGACGAGAGAGCTGCACATGCAGCCGGTTCCCGTCACGCCGGAAAGCGCCGGAACGCCGTTCTTCAAATACAGCGTGCGGGTTCCGTCCGTTACAATGTCGATGGCGCCGGTTACTGCCGTAACGCAGCCAAGGCGCTTCGATACCTCCTGTGCGGTATCGCGCGCGGCCTGCAGTCCACCGCGGCTGTCCTCCTCCGAGACATCCACGCCCTTTGTCCGGGAGTCAAGACCGGCCACAAACCGGACTTCGGAGAGATTCCCGCGCAGCACGCTGATCTTCACTTCTTCCAGAATCCGTCTGGTCGTTCGGTTGCGCAGCTCGGAGGCCCCCGCGCCGACCGGATCAAACACAACGGGGATTCGAGTTTTATTTGCCTGTTTCCCAGCCGCAAGCATCGACTCGATCGTTCTTTCATTCAGCGTGCCGATATTCAGCACCAGCGCGGAGGAAATCGCGGTGATATCCGCCGCTTCGCCGATATCGTCGGCCATGATGGGCGAGGCCCCAATCGCCAGCGTGATGTTGGCGCAGTCATTGACGGTAACATAATTGGTAATGTGGTGAACCAGAGGCTTTTTCGAGCGAACTTTTTCTAAAATTCCGCCGATTTGCTCTAGCCATTTTTTTTGAGTCATGCCATCTCTCCCCTTTCGTTTATTTGCGCTCGGGCATCAGTTCGACGTCGAGCCCTTCGAGAATCCGGTTCATGGTGCGTACGGCGCACATTTTCCCGCACATGGAGCAGCTGTGCTGATCCTCCGGCGGAACACTTTCAAAGTATGTTCTTGCCTTTTCCCCGTCGAGCGCGAGCGCAAAGGTTTCTTCCCAGTCCAGCCGCCTTCTGGCTTCGCTGATGCGGTAATCCGCCTCGCGCGCATGTTTGATTCCTTTGGCGATATCCGCCGCGTGGGCCGCGATTTTTGACGCAATGATCCCCTCCTTCACGTCGGACAGATCGGGCAGGCGCAGGTGTTCTGCAGGAGTGACATAGCAGAGGAAATCCGCTCCGTTTGCTGCAGCAATCGCCCCGCCGATCGCGGAGGTGATATGGTCGTACCCGGGGGCAATATCCGTGACCAGAGGTCCAAGCACATAAAACGGCGCGCCGTGACACAGCCGCTTTTCGAGCTTCATATTGGCGGCAATTTCATCCATCGCCATGTGGCCGGGGCCCTCCACCAGAACCTGTACGCCGCGCTCCCATGCGCGCTTGGTCAGATTCCCAAGCTCCGTCAACTCGGCGATCTGAGAGGCGTCTGTCGCGTCCGCAATGCTGCCAGGGCGCAGGGCGTCGCCAAGGCTGATCGTGACGTCGAATTCGTGCAGAATTTCGAGCAGCTCGTCGTAATGCTCGTAGAACGGGTTTTCGTTCCCGGTCATCTTCATCCACGCGAACAGCAACGAGCCGCCGCGCGAAACGATGTTCATCTGACGCCGCTCCCGCATGAAAATCTCTACGGCGCGGCGATTGAGCCCGGCGTGAATCGTCATGAAATCCACACCCTCTTCCGCGTGGGCGCGCACCACCTTCAGAAAATCCTGCGCCGTAATCTCTTTTAAATCCTTTTCCAGATACCCCACCGCATCGTAAACCGGTACGGTACCGATCATGGCGGGAGAGGTTTCGATCAGCTTTTGCCGGAAGGTATGCGTCTTGCCGTAGTTGCTCAAATCCATGATGGCTTCGGCCCCGAAGCGCTCGGCAAGGCGAACCTTTTCCATCTCGACCCGGTAATCCACACAGTCGCCGGAAACACCGAGGTTTACGTTGATTTTCGTGCGGAGCCCCTTCCCCACGCCGTGCGGATGAAGCACCGTATGCCGCACATTGGCCGGGATGACGACCTGTCCGCCGGCCACCAGCTCCAGCAGCTCCTGCTCCGCGATAGCTTCTTCCTGCGCTACCTGACGCAGTTCTTTTGTGACAATCCCTTTACGGGCAGCGTCCATCTGTGTTTGAAATTCCATTCATTTGCCCTCTCTTTCCTGTAATCCGTTCTGATAAAGATCGTAAAAATGATGCGTGGGGCCGCAGCCCTTACCAATCGCGAGCGAATGACGGATCGCGGTGGTAACGTACGCCTTTGCTTTGCGCACCGCTTCCTCCATGGAACAGCCCAGCGCCAGATTGCAGGCGATGGCAGAGGAATACGTACAGCCCGTGCCGTGTGTGTTTTTGGTCTGGATTCGCGTTTCGCTGAACCGGTAAAAGCGCTCGCCGTCGAACAGGATATCCAGCGCATCGCCGTCGGCGTGGCCGCCTTTTACCAGAACCCCCCTCGCCCCCATGGCGTGGATTTTCTTCGCAGCGCGCTCCATATCCTCCGGCGAGTGAATTGCAAGGCCGGTAATGGTCTCCGCCTCGGGAATATTGGGAGTGAGCAGATCGGCCAGCGGCACGATTTCGTGGATCAGCGTATCCATCGAATCCGGCTGCATCAGGGGGCAGCCGTTTTTGGCCAGCATCACGGGGTCGATCACCACATTGTTCGGGCGGTATTCGCGCAGCTTTTCCGCCACAGCCAGCATGCAGTCGGATTTGGAAAGCATACCGACTTTCACCGCGTCTGTGCCGATGTCCTGAAACACGGCGTCGATCTGCTGTTTGATCATGTCGGGAGAGATGTCCTGCACACCGAGAACTTCGCACGTGTTTTCCGCCACCACGGAGACAATCACGCTCATGCCGAAGGTGCCGTGCGCCGCAAAGGTTTTCAGATCGGCCTGAATTCCCGCGCCGCCGCTGCAATCCGAACCGGCTATGGTCAAAAGCTTTTTCATATGGGTCACCTTTCTTTCCTCAAAACAAAAAGGATGCCGCCGACCATGGCAAGCATCCTTTCGATCGATGTTTTGCTTCCCTACGCCAGTGTTAACTAACAGGTTCAAAGGGTCAGGTTTTAACCTTCTCAACTCCATAGAGTCCCCCCGCAACAGATTCAGTTGTTAAATAAAAAAGTGCTTTCCCTTATGAGGAAAGCACCGATTCATTCGTTCTGCATTTGCTTCCCTGCGCCAGTGTTAACTGACAGGTTCAAAGGGTCAGGTTTTAACCTTCTCAACTCCGTAGAGTCCCCCCGCAATCTATTCGATTACTCATAACTTAGCACGTATTTTCTTTTGTGTCAATACCGAACGAAAAAACACGTTTTGAGATTGGCCTTGTCAGAGCGGTACTCCGGCCGAGGACGCTGCACCATTGCCCAAACCCGATTGCCGTGGTAAACTGAGCTTATTAGAAGCGGAAATTCTGAACCTATACGCAGAGAAATTGGGATTTAGAAAGGGAAAACCGGATGAATATCATAAAAATTGAGGGAATATCAGAATCATATCCTGAACGGATAGATGGTACCCTAGAGTGGTATGCTTGCCAAGAGAGCAAAGATTACTTTTGTGATTTATATGAAGCTGAAGCAATTGTGAAATCGGGAAAAATATTTTCTGGAATGACCTGCCATTTGATTCATTATCCAGAGGGAACGGTTTACAGTCCATTCGAATTGAAAGAAAACGTCTATATCGAGCAGCCGGTTTGGGATGAAGGAAAGCTATCCTTTTTAGGAGTAGATTTTTTCAAACAGAAAATACAGCTGTATCGCTATTTTCCGGAGAATCAGGAACTTGAAATGATCAAAGAACTGCCGTTGGGAATTGTAGAAAATTGTTACAATCTTGCATTAAAAGTCTCGCCCCTTATGCTTTGTCGAGATGCAAACAATAAGATTTTTGAAATTGTCTGGCCAGAAAATAAAAGAATAGAGATAGGACAAACCGAGGATTTATTGTTCCGCGATGGAGAAGACTTATATTTTTCCGAATGGTATGAAGACCCGGAATACCATGAAAATGTAATCATCAGAGATCTGTCTACTGGAAAGATAAAGGAAAAACATTCCGGCTATCTCATTAAGCTGCCCAACGGAGTGTATTGGAAGATTTCATTATAATTTCCAATTTGAAAGGAGGGGATTCGATGCAGTACGGCCCGAATCCTGATGCGATCTACCCCAACGAAGCGATCAAAAGTGTCTGCTTTATTAAGAATGTCATCACCCGTCCCAATATTCTTGTGGGCGACTATACCTACTACGACGACATCCACGGCCCGGAGCGCTTTGAGGAGCACGTCACCCATCATTATGAGTTTCTGGGCGACAAGCTCATCATCGGAAAATTCTGTGCCATCGCCAAGGGCATCGAGTTTGTCATGAATGGCGCCAACCACCGGATGTGCAGCGTTACCACCTATCCATTCAACATCATGGGCAGCGGCTGGGAAAAATCCATGCCCTCTTTGGATGACCTTCCTTTTAAGGGCGACACCATAGTGGGCAACGATGTATGGATCGGACAGAATGTTACGGTGATGCCCGGCGTCCATATCGGTGACGGCGCCATCATTGCCGCAAATTCTGTGGTGGCGAAAGACATCCCCGCCTACTGCATTGCCGGGGGAAATCCCTGCAAGGTTATCAGAAAGCGTTTCGATGACGATCTGACCGAATACCTGCTGCAATTGCAGTGGTGGAACTGGCCCGCCGAAAAGATCTTTGAACATCTGGACATTCTGTGCAGCGCGGATTTGGAGAAAATCCGGACAATAGAAAAGCAGTGAACAGACGGAAAATACACAAAAGCGGAATTGACAGAGGCGCACAGAACCATATCTTCCATCATCCACAAATGCGAAAAAGCACGGGAAAAATTCTCGAACGGTACCTTTCATCACACGCTCCTAAAGAACAGAAGAAAAGAGATGTATATGTCCAAAGCCTTGATTGAAGAAGCTCTCGGCATCGAGGAGTGAAGTCCGATACGATAGCCATCCTGAAAAAGGCAGAGCGAATATACCGCCCTGAATCCGGAAATCATTACTGACAATCCAGGATACCGATTGCGGCAGAATTGCAGCGGAAAATTTTGATTAGGAGATGTCAATATGAAAAATGAAAAACGGGAATTGTCGCTCGAGCAGCGTGAGGAGCTGCTCAAAACCTTAAAGGCCCGCTTTGAGAAAAACAGGAATCGGCATCCGGGTATTGAATGGGATGAAATACAGGCAAAATTGGAAGCCAACGCGGAAAAGCTGTGGTCGCTGAACGAAATGGAAAAAACCAGCGGCGAACCGGATGTTGTGGGGTTCGATCGTTCTACGGGCGAATATCTTTTTTATGATTGTGCGGCGGAAAGCCCAAAGGGCCGCAGAAGCGTCTGCTATGACCGCAAAGGGCTCGAATCGAGGAAAGAACACAGGCCGGAGAATACCGCGGTTGATATGGCGGCTGCTATGGGCATTGAGTTACTGACGGAAGAACAATACCGGGAACTGCAGAAACTGGGAAGCTTTGATACCAAAACGTCAAGCTGGGTGAGAACTCCCTCCGATATCCGGAAATTGGGCGGGGCCCTCTTTTGCGACCGCCGCTACGATACCGTCTTCGTATACCACAACGGGGCGGAATCTTACTATGCCGCCCGGGGCTTTCGAGGCATGCTGAGGGTCTGAATTTGATAAGGATACAAAGGAACGGAGAAGTATAAAAGTATTGTTGACAAAATACTCAGCAAAATAGAAATTTACAGGGGAAGTATATGACATATGAAAAGATGAAGGCCGTACTCCAAGATTACAATTGGGATAATGGGTTTGATGTACCGAAACAAATGCTCCTGGATGAGAATTGCGATTTGGCTTTGGCATTAGAGGTTTTCTATCTTGGGGATGGCTTTGGATACTTTCAGACCTTTGCCCACAATATTGGCGGCACAAAGGAATGGTTTTGCTTTATCAGTGACCTGTATGATGATATTGATAACGGGAAATACAAGAAGTCAGAACACCACTATACAATTCCGCTGTCACAGGTACAACGTTATCAGCTTAGAAAAAACATCCCGGAAGTATTTTTGACAGACATATAAATCCCGGTTTAAGGAGGGCAAAATGATCATTCGTCAAGAACAAAAAAGTGATTCTGAAAAAGTGTATCAGGTGGTTCAGAAAGCGTTTGAGAAAGCGGAACGTTGCGACGGCAACGAGCAGGATTTGGTTGTTGCGCTGCGAAAAAGCGCGGCATACGTACCGGAGCTCTCTTTGGTCGCCGAAGAAAACGGTGAGGTTGTTGCGCATATTCTATTTACCAAAATCCGCATAGGCGATCAAACGGAACTGGCTTTGGCGCCGCTTTCCGTTTTGCCGGAATATCAGCGCCAGGGGATCGGAACAGCACTCATGGCTCGTGGGCATCAAATTGCCGCTCAGATGGGCTACGGATTTTCGGTAGTTCTGGGCAGCGAAGAGTATTATCCGAAAGCAGGATATGTACCGGCAGAACAATACGGCATCCAGGCGCCGTTTGATGTTCCAAGTAAGAATTATATGGCGCTTGACCTGCAGGGTAAGCCGCGTAAACTGAACGGTACCGTGGCGTATGCCAGGGAATTTTTTGAGGTATAGCGAGAAAATGGTGAGCGTATTGACCCAAGGCACAAAGAGTTGACAGTAGGAACAGAGACAATAAAATATGATCAAAGGGGGAATCATCTTGAAAACGATCGGACTGATTGGCGGGATGAGCTGGGAAAGCACGGTTACTTATTATCAGGTCATCAATGAAATCGTAAACCAAGAGTTGGGCGGACTGCATTCCGCAAAAATCCTGCTGTACAGTGTGGATTTTGCAGAAATCGAAAAGTGCCAGGCGGACGGTGATTGGGATAAAAGCGCGGATATTCTCTCTGCGGCGGCCCGGAACCTGGAAAAAGCCGGAGCAGACTTTATTGTGATCTGCACCAATACCATGCACAAGGTAGCGCCCCAGGTTCAAAGCAAAATCGGCATCCCGATCCTACATATCGCCGAAGCGACAGCGGATGAATTAAAGCGCTGCAACATTACAACGGTCGCATTGCTTGGAACCAAATATACCATGACACAGGATTTTTATAAGGAAAAGCTGACGCGTGCGGGAATTACTGTTCTGATCCCGGATGAACAGGAAATTGAAACGGTAAACAATATCATTTATAAGGAATTATGTTTGGGGATCATTTCGGAAATTTCAAAGGAAAAGTATCGGGATATCATCAGGGCTCTTGCCAGGCGCGGCGCTGAAGGAGTTATTCTCGGCTGTACGGAAATCGGGATGCTGATTCGGCAGCAGGATACCGACCTGCCTGTTTTTGATACGACCAGAATTCACGCGTCAAAAGCCGCCATGCTGTCCATCGAAAGATAATTTTTTCAATTTCTCAGCGGGGCTTATGGCCCTCTGCACAGAAAAAGCCTGCCAACAGCACAAGACCGTTGGCGGGCTTTTGGAATGCAAAGAAAAATCAGAATTCGGGCAGAGTAATGATAATTTCTTCCGACAGGCTCACCGGGCCGCCCATGCGGCAGCGGATAACCTTGCCGTTTTCGATTGCGGCGGCAGCTTCGATCACGCCGCCGGGCTGGTGCAGGCTGAAACGATGCTCGCCGTCACCCTGCTGCAAAGCCAGAAACACCGCAACCGCCATGGAACCGCTGCCGCAGCTGCTCTCCCAGATCAGGGAATCTGTGTCACACACATACACAACGGGCACCATGTTTTCTCCGTTCAGGAAAAGGATTCCGTAGGCGCTGGCGGGTGCGGCCGCCTGAACTGCCGCAAGCAGTTCCCGGACAAACGCCTCCCCTTTGGCTTCTCCGGGAACGATGGTATGTACAATTCCGTCAAAGCAAACGGCATTGTATTCCTGACCGTCAAACGGAATCTGAATCGTTCCAACAGGCAGCGGCATTTCCGTTTCGCACCGGCCGCCCTCCCGGTCAATCTGCACGGTGAGGGGCTGTTCGGCGCCGCTGACCTCTACAATTACGGTATCGGGGGTCCCAGGAAGCTGCGTGCTGAGCAAATACCCGAAGCTGCGGGTAGCGTTGCCGCAGAACTCGCCGCCCATCATCTGAATGCGGCCCTGTGCGCCCATGCGCGGCGGTACCTGAAAAGCCACCTGTTCTGCATGGTACTCTTCCATGGACAGCAGCTTTGCCGCAACGGGGGCATACTGCTCCGGCGGCACATCGCCCAGTACAAAAATAGTGATATTGCCCGCGGGATCGGCTACTCTGATCGAAAACTTCACTCGAAAGCTCCTTTCCTGCATACCGGCAGTTCTCCGGTATGATGTTCTGCCCTTACAGCAATTTCCTAAGAATCGTGCGGAATAAATTTTGTTCTCTCCCCGCCTTCGGCGGGGAGAGAACACTCTACTTTCCGACTTTGATTTGAATTTGCTATAGCATACCATGTGTGCGTCTTTTTTCCGTTTAAATTGTCGTGTCCGCCAGCTCCAGCGGCAGGTACAGCTCATAGGCCCCCGGAAGGTGCCCCATGTATTTTTCGGCGTTCGCACAGCACGCTTCAAAGCCCTCCGGAATCACGTCGGTGAACTCTTCGGGATAGTTTTTGATCAGGATCGCCTTAATCCGCTCCAGAATGCCCAAAGACATGGGCGAAGCCAGCATCTGCGCATGTCGTTCTGCCTCTGCGAGCAGGGGCTTCGAGTCCTTAAAGTTCCCTTCGGCGGCGTACAGCAGCGCGCAGTAGGATTTGGTGATGCCGCGCCCTACCAGGATGTTGGAGGCATCGTACAGCTTATTCGAGGTAAAGAAACGGTCAGCCGCCTGCTCCTTCTTACCCAACGCAAGCAGCGCGCGCGCCTGATTGGAATAGAATGTGGGATTTTTGGGGTATTTGCGGTCGCTGCAGATTTCCAGCGCACGGTCGTAATATTCCAGCGAGCGCTCAAAATTCTGCTGCTTGCGCTCCACCTCGCCCAGGTAATTGTAGCAGGCCGCAAGATTCAGCACGTAGTTCTGGGCATCCAGCGATGCGGATTCAAACCGGTTGATGGCCTGATTCAGCTGCTCGCGGCTTTCATCGTAGCGGCCGCACATCAGCAGGTACAGCCCGTACAGCCGGCATTCGATCGCGTAATCGATCCCAAGGCGGTTCTCCTTCGCGATCTCCATGCTCTTCTGAATGTTTTCGCACATCAGCCCGGTATCCCCCACCTGAATCCCGTAGAAGGTCAGCTGGCGCAGGCAGGCAATATGCATTTGCGGGTGTTCCTCCAGGTATTCGGCATGGCTCAGGCTGCGGTGAATCGCGTCGAGCCCCTTTTTGTACTGTCCCTGCGAAATACAGTATTTGCCGATCACAAGATACAGCCACGTTTCCATCTCGGCAAAATCCAGCGCGTTCGGCTGGTAGTTATACAGACGAACCAGCTCCGCCGTCAGCTCGTCAAAATACTTGGTCAGCTGCTTCGGCGCCTTTAGTGCCGAATCCTTTTGTAATTGCAGAATCGGATACAGCTCATAATTAAAGCGGGAATAATCCGAAAGGCTCAAAATCTTATACTGCAGCACCTTGGCGTCGTTGCCCGCCTGCGCGTAATGATAGATCACCCGCTGATACCAGCTGTTGTTATGAACCAGTTCGGCCGCCTGCTCGTAATAATTGGCGACGCGGGCGTGCAGCAGCCTGCGCTTGGAGGGTGAGAGCTGCGAATGGACGAAATCCTGCATCTTCGCGTGGCGGAACTGGAAGCGGATCTGCCCGTCCGACACCTTTTCCCGGATCAGGCTGCGCTGCTTGAGATCATCCGTCAATTCTATGATCTCTAAGGTGTTGCGATTGAAGATATATTCGACGATATCGAGCGTGATGGACTCGGGGCAGACCGAGATGGTGTCGAGCAGCTGCCGCGAATCGGTGGAAAGCTCCTCCAGCCGGGCCAGCAGGATATCCTGCGGATTCGACGGCATGTGCACGCCGGACGCGCCCGCATCCTGCGTCAGGTAGCTCATCAGCAGATCGAGGAAAAAGCCGTTGCCCTCCGAATCCTGATAAATGTGGCGGATGATCTGGTCGTTCAGAGCGTCCGGCCCCAGACGGTCGGCAAGAATATCCTTGACCACCTGCTCGCTGAAAGGCTCCAGCAAAAGCTGTGTGGCAAACTTTTCGCGCAGCAAGGCATTGATCTGCTTTTGAAGCTGCGGGGTCTGTACATCCAGGCAGGTGCAGATGCACATAATATTAGGGTTGCGCTCACGGATAATCAGCGAGAGCAGCTCGAGGCTGAGGTTATCCATAAACTGAATGTTATCGAAGAACAGAATGATGGGCGTTTCCTCCCCCACGAGAGAAAACAGCTTGAGCACGCTGTTGCGAGTGGTGCGGTAGTTGTAAGAGATCATGATGTCCTCCGGCACCTGCAGCGAAAGAGGCCGGTCGCCGAACAGCGGAAACAGCGTGTTGATGTGGTTCATATAGTTGGCGGGAACTGAGATGTTATGGCTGCGGATGTATTGATCGAGCTGCAGCATAATCGTGTTCCAGGGCTGGAGAATAAACTCCCGCTCCTCCTGAAAGCAGATGGTTTTCAGCACAATGCAGGAATCCTCACCGATGCTGTCAAAAAAATGATTGATGAGGTATGTTTTTCCGACGCCGTTGTCGCCCAGAACAAAAATGGCCGTGGGGGTTCCAAGCAAAAACGAGCGGTACGATTTCATCAGATACTGCATCTCTTCCTTGCGGCCGATCACGTGCACCATCGGCTGCTCGGGCTCTTCGGTGCTCGACTGCGTCCACGCGCTGAGCAGCTCGCGGTGCAGCTGAGAGAGCTCGGCGCACGGCGCGATGCGCAGCTCGGCGTTGAGCAGCTTGCTGATATTCTGATACACCTTGATTCCTTTATAATAGAGGCCGTTTCTCTGGTAGCATTCCATCATCAGCTGATAGACGCGCTCGTCCAGCGGATCTTTCTTGACATATTTGGCAAACAGCGATTCCGTCTCAGAAACATCCTTGCCCGCGGCCTGAATCATGCTGTCGTACAGCTGGCGCAGATAATATTCCTTGAGCTCGGTGCGCTCCATATCCAGCCAGTTTTCGAACACGTCCGCGTTTTTCAGGCTGAAGCCCTGCATCAGCTCGCCGTCGCACAGCGAGAAATCACGATTCTTCATAAAGTTGTCATAGTCGATATCGTAGCTGAGCTCGGGGTTCAGCGTAAGCAGGTGCTTTTTCGGCGAAACAATCAGTTCCAGATCAAACGTCTTTTTAATCGTATAAAGCGTATGGCGCAGATTCTTTTTGGCCACCTGCGAATCGTCGGAATCCCACAGCAGATTCGCGGCCTGTTCCCTTGAAATCGTCTTTTTCAGGGCCAGGCAATACAGCAGCGCTTCTGCCTTTTTAAACGGAAGCAAAACCTGCTGCCCGTCTAACAAAACTCTCGGGGTCTGCAAAAGTTGGAAAGAAATAGTCGGCATAACGGAAACCCTCTTTCTCATATTCAACAAAAAAACAGAACGAATCGGCTCAAATTTCTCCTCTGCATTTTATTATACACGATCTTTCATGAAAAAGCATCTATGAATTCAAATTTTTTTAAGTCATCCCCGCTTATTATAGACGTTATTTAGACAGCGCTGTGCTACTATATATTTGCAAAGGAGGTTCTACCACATGAACAATATTGAGATCGGTAATGCTATGACAATCAAACTCGACCCCGTTCTGCCGGAATATCCCACCTTCAAAGAGGGTGTTCGCCGCGCACCGAAGCGTGAGTTGACCTTGAACGAAAGAGAGATCAAGCTCGCACTGAAAAACGCGCTGCGTTATGTTCCGGAAGAGCTTCACGAGCAGCTTGCTCCGGAGTTCCTGGAGGAGCTGATGACACGGGGCCGCATCTACGGCTATCGCTTCATGCCGAAGGATCGCATCTACGGCAAGCCCATCGACGAGTACAAGGGCAACTGTGTAGAAGGCAAGGCGTTCCAGGTCATGATCGATAACAACCTGGACCACGAAGTGGCCCTGTACCCCTACGAGCTGGTTACCTACGGCGAGACCGGCCAGGTCTGCCAGAACTGGATGCAGTATCAGCTGATCAAAAAATATCTGGAAGCGCTGACTGACGAACAGACGCTTGTCATGATGTCCGGCCACCCGATGGGTCTGTTTAAGTCCCATAAGACCAGCCCCCGCGTGATTATCACCAACGGCCTGATGATCGGTATGTTCGACAATCCGCACGACTGGGCCAAGGCCACCGCAATGGGCGTTTCCAGCTACGGCCAGATGACTGCCGGCGGCTGGATGTACATTGGGCCGCAGGGCATCGTCCACGGCACCTTCAACACTCTGCTCAACGCGGGCCGCAAGGTTCTGGGCATTCCGCAGGACGGCGATCTGCGCGGACACCTGTTTGTCACCTCGGGCCTCGGCGGCATGAGCGGCGCGCAGCCCAAGGCGGTTGAAATCGCCGGCGGCGTAGGCATTGTTGCCGAAGTGGACGCTTCCCGTATTGAAACCCGCCACAGCCAGGGCTGGGTCGGCAAGGTAGCCGAAACTCTGGAAGACGCTTTTGCCTGGGCAAAGGACGCTATGGAAAAGAAAGAGGTTCTTTCCATCGCTTATCACGGCAATATTGTAGATCTGCTGCAGTACGCCGTGGACCACAACATTCACATCGACCTGCTCTCCGACCAGACCTCTTGTCACGTGCCGTACGACGGCGGCTACTGCCCGCAGGGAATGAGCTTTGAAGAGCGCACCAAAATGCTTGCTACTGACAAGGATGCCTTCTGCAAGAAGGTTGACGAGTCTCTCGTGAAGCACTTCCACCTGATTAAAACGCTGGTAGACCACGGCACTTACTTCTTCGATTACGGCAACGCCTTTATGAAGGCCGTATTCGACGCCGGCGCGAAAGATATTGCCAAAAACGGCGAGGACACAAGCGAAGGCTTCATCTTCCCCTCCTATGTGGAAGATATCATGGGCCCGATGCTGTTCGACTATGGCTATGGCCCGTTCCGCTGGTGCTGCCTGTCCGGCAAGCCGGAGGATCTGCGCAAGACCGACCACGCCGCCATGTCCATCATCGATCCCAACCGCCGCGGCGCAGACCGTGACAACTACATTTGGATCCGCGACGCGGAAGAGCACAAGCTGGTTGTCGGCACCCAGTGCCGCATTCTGTATCAGGATGCGCTTGGCCGCCGCGACATCGCCCTGAAATTCAACGAGATGGTCAGAAACGGCGAAATCGGCCCCGTAATGCTCGGCCGTGACCACCACGATACCGGCGGAACCGATTCTCCCTTCCGCGAGACCTCGAACATCTACGACGGCAGCAATGTGACCGCCGATATGGCGATTCACTGTTACGCCGGCAACGCAGCGCGAGGCATGAGCCTGGTGGCTCTGCACAACGGCGGCGGCGTAGGCATCAGCAAGTCCATCAACGGCGGCTTCGGCATGGTGCTCGACGGCAGTGAACGCGTGGACGACATTCTGATGGCTTCGATCCCGTGGGATACCATGATCGGCGTCGCCAGAAGAAGCTGGGCGCGCTGCGAGCATTCCATTGAGACCGTTGCGGAGTATAACCAGACCCGTAAGGACTCTGACGCGATCACAATGCCTTATATCGCCTCTGACGATCTCATTAACAAGACCTACGATAAAATCGTGAAATAAGAAAGCGGAGGAACCGATCATGAGCAAAAAACTGATCTGCCATGCCGCAGAGCTGGTTACCTGCGCCGGGAAAGGGCCGAAGCACGGCAAAGACATGTCCGACATCGGAATGATCAAGGATGGCGCGGTTCTGATCGACGGCGACAAGATCGTCGCTGTCGGCACGACCGAGCAGCTGAAACAGCAGTGCAGCGGAATCGACTGCGAGATCATCGATGCGACGGGCAAAACGGTTATGCCAGGATTCGTGGATTCTCACACGCACTTTGTGTTCGGCGGTTACCGCGCGGATGAATTCTCCTGGCGCCTGAAGGGCGACAGCTACATGTCCATTATGGAACGCGGCGGCGGAATTAATGCGTCTGTATCGAAAACCCGCGCGGCATCGCTGGAAGAACTGGTGGAGGTGGGCCGCGACCGGCTCGACCGCATGCTGGAATTCGGCGTGACCACCGTGGAAGGAAAAAGCGGCTACGGGCTGGATAAGGAAACCGAATTAAAGCAGCTTCGCGCCATGAAAGAGCTGAACAGCACACACTGTGTGGACGTTGTCTCCACCTTTATGGGTCCGCACAGCGTTCTGCCGGAATACAAGGGCCGTGAGCGTGATTTCATCGATTTTCTGCTCCATGAAGTCATGCCTGTGGTAAAGGAAGAAAACCTTGCTGAATTCGCGGATATTTTTACGGAGAAGAATGTATTCTCTGTTGAAGATTCCCGCCACTATATGACAGAGGCAAAGAAGATGGGCTTTAAGCTCAAGATTCATGCCGATGAAATTGTTCAGCTGGGCGGCGCTGAACTGGCGGCCGAAATGGGCGCTGTTTCCGCCGAGCATCTTCTGCAAAGCTCCGACAAGGGGATTGCCGACATGGCCAAGGCCGGCGTGATCTGCAACGTTCTGCCCTGCACGGCGTTCTGCCTGAAGGAACCGTACGCGAAAGCCCGCAAAATGATCGACGAGGGCGCGGCGGTTGCCCTTGGCAGCGACCTGAACCCCGGCAGCTGCTTTACCAACTCCATTCCCCTGATGATTGCACTCGCCTGCATTTACATGGGTCTGTCGATCGAAGAGGCCATCACCGCTCTTACCATCAACGGCGCAGCAGCGGTAGACAGAGCCGACCGGATCGGCAGCATCGAGCCCGGCAAACAGGCGGATATCATTCTTCTCAGATACCCCTCGATTCATTACTTGCCCTACCATACTGCTATTAACTTGGTCGAAACCGTCATCAAAAACGGTGAGATCGTTCACAAACGGTAAACCCTCTCCTTACTACAGAGAAAAATTCGGCGGAGTGACATTCTGCCTGCCGCTCCGCCGAACGCTTCTCTCTTTACTTTGCTAATACGTTCTTGCACAACTAGGTGCTTGACTTCTGCCACGGAGCAACATTTTCCCGGGTTTTTTGGCGGCCGGAATACCTGCCAAAGAGCCGGAACAGTGTTGCTCCCTCCTCTTTTTCTGCGGCTTTGCACACATTCCGGACAGAAACTTCCAGGCAGCAATACATTGAACCACACCAGAACAGATCAACCCATTTCTGCTTCCCTCTCCCACATGGCAGAAGGGAAGAAAATCAATCATTCAGGAACCAACTTTATTCAGAAACGAAAACAGGCAGCCCTGCTGGTCGGCGGGCTGCCTGCTTTCGTTGAGTTATTTTATGGTAATGATAAAAAGGAGGTGTACGCAAAATCATTGGATTAGATCAGGAGTTCTGACGTTGTTCCTTGATCTGGGCCTCAATCTGACCCATGGTGTGCAGCATCATCAGCGCGCCGAGACGTACTGTAATTCCGGAGGGGTCAAACGAAGGAGCGATTTCTACCAAATCTGCCGCGACGATACGGCCCATTTTTGCCACCCCGGAAATGATGTCGCACACCTGGTCAAACAGCAGGCCGCCGGGATACGGCGACGCCACGCCGGGCGCAATCGACATATCGAAACCATCAATGTCTACGGTAATATAATAATTTTTCGCCTTGGGGACTCTGGCCAGTACGCCCTCCACCCCCATTTGGTCGGCTTCGCGCGAGGAAATGAGAACGCTGCCATATTTCTTGGCGTCATCAAAATCTGTTTTTTTACTGCTGCCGATGCCGCGAAGGCCAATCTGAATCATGGGGCCAATATGATCCATTTCAGACAAGCGGCGCATGGGGCTGCCGTTGCCGTAGCGGAGCGGACCGACATGATCATTCCAGTCTAAATGTGCGTCGAACTGCACCACGCAGATTTCTTCCCCAAGCTCTTCAAGGGCGTTGCCCACCGGCGCGCTGATCGAATGGTCGCCGCCGAGTACAATCGGCACCGCGCCGCGTCTGAGAATCCCTCTGACACCGTCTGAAATTGCGTCGAAAGTGTGCTGCGGATCTGCCTGAAGAATATCCGCGTCGCCGCAATCCACAATCTTTAAAGGAGCAGCCAGCCGCTGGCAGTCATGTTCAAAATCGTAATAGCCGGTTTCGCCGCGGCTATACTGGGTAGAAGCCTCTCGAATACGGCGAGGCCCAAGGCGCGCGCCGCTCATATACCCTACTGCAAAGTCAACAGGTGCACCTAAAACGGCAATATCGGCGTCCAGTTGCTCCAGATCGGTACAGATGGGATATTTGCCAAACGAGCATATGCCGGTAATTGGAAGATTTAAGCGCTGCATGAAAGTTCCTCCTGTCAAAACTGTATCAACAAATGATTTTTCACGGCCCTTTGCGGGCCTCTTTGAATGTGTATTTATTATAGCATCCGGCCTGGGAATCTGTACAGCGAACTTGTTTTGTGGTATAATCCATTTGCTTACTATTGTTCGGTAAAGTGCGTCTTATGCTTTACAAAATGTTTTTCGCGAGAAGGAGCCGTTCCATGGATCAGACGGATATCAGAATTATGAATATTCTGCAGCAGGACTGCAAGACCCCGATGCGTGAAATCGGGCGTCAGGTGGGTCTGACCGCGCCTGCCGTTTCGGAACGGATCGCCCAGCTGCGCGATTCCGGCGCAATTCGTGCCTTTCGGGCCAAGCTGGATTTTGCGGCGGCCGGTAAAAAGCTGGCGGCTTATATCATGATCAACGTGCCGCCGGACACTTACGCGCGCTTTTGCACCTTTACCAAGGACAACCCGGCCATTACGGAGCATCACCATATTATCGGGCCGTACAACGCCCTTTTAAAAATTCATGTCGCCGATTCTGAAGAGCTGGAAAGCCAGCTGTCTGAAATCCGTTCCTTTGGCATGTCGCAGACCGCAGTGGTACTGAAAACCTATTTTGACCAAAAGCCGCTGCCGGAATGACAGCATTCGTATTCTCTGATACACCTGGCGCCAGTCCTCTCAGTAAACCGTGTTTTTACTGAGGAACTGGCGTTTTTTTACGCCCCAAAATCATTTTTCGGGCGTTCATCCTCTGCCCTTTCAAGCGGAGCTTTACCGCCCATTCTGCAAGCCCGCTTGTCCCGATTAAACTAAAAAATCTACTCTTCTTGTTAAAAATGATAAAATAATTGTCTTTTACACTGTCCTGCGTTACAATAACGTCTGAAAGTCCGTATCCATTGATTTGAGCGCCATATCTTTTCGAACGGCAGCCCGAATAACGGTCTTTCATTATGAAAGCGCGCCATGTGCGCAAAAATTTGTTGCGCCGCATCCACAATAACCGGAGCGGCAGTAAGGAGAGAACAAAATGTCTACAGCCAACACAAAACCTCTTTCGCACACATCCTTTTCCGCGCAGCGACTGACCGTGGTGGGCATGATGATCGCTTTGACAGTGGTGATGCTCAACACCCCCCTGGGCGCGATTACGCTGCCCATGATCCGCATTACCATTGCGCATGTGCCGATTCTCATCACGGCGATTCTGTTCGGCTTATCCGAAGGATTGATGGTGGCTTTTGCCTTTGGTGTCTGCACCCTGCTCATTGCGCTGACCTCGCCGGTCTCGGTTCTGGATCCATTTTTCGTAAACCCGCTGGTTTCGATTCTCCCCCGCGTAATCATCCCGGTGACTACTTATTTCAGCTACCGCGGGCTGCAAAAGCTGCTGCCCCAGTTTAAGGGCAAAGAAACACTCTCTGTGGCAATCAGTTTGGCAATCGGCAACCTGACCAACACCTTTGGCGTATACGCCATGCTATATCTGCTGTATGCCGCTCAGATTTTAGAAAAGACCGGAACTCCTGCGCTGAGCCTGATCATCGGGCTGATCTCCACCTCCACTGCCATCAAATGCGCGGGTATTGTGCTGATCGGCACGCCCATTGTACTGACCCTGCGCAAGGCGCTTCAGCATCTGCAGCGCTGAAAAATCATTTGCGCGAAGCTTTCAAAGAAACGTTCCGTATTCCGGAGCACGGGATACCACGGGAACGCCAACATAAGCCTGTGAAAGAACAGGCAAAACAGCGCACTGAAAAAGAGCCATCGAGCATAAAATGCCCCATGGCTTTTTTTTGCATTATTTTATTTTTGCAGGGGCTTAACCGGCCCGGTCAGTCTTCGCACTGGTTCTGCTCCTCATTCTTCTGCTTGTTTAAATACATCAGCCGGTCGATCCGGGTGAGGAAGGAAGAAGCCGTCAAGCCTTCCTTTCGGTCAAAGCAGTCGCAGCCAATCGTCAGCCCGATCTCATAGGGTACAACATTCTGGCGGTTGAATATCTCGATATTCTTATGCAGCCTTTCAAGGATTTCTTTCAGTTCGCAGGAATCCTGAATTTCCATCACCACCACAAACTCATCGCCGCCGTAACGCGAGATAAAATCCTGGCGGCGGAACGTCTGCCGTAAGATCCGTGATACGTTCCGCAGCGCCTGATCCCCGCTGTCGTGTCCATACTCATCGTTGATTTTTTTAAAGGAATCCAGATCGATCATCAGGCCGGCCAGCAGGCGGTTATCCCTGGTTTTGACCTTCACGGAGAGGTAATGGTCGAGATACCGACGGTTATAGAGCCCCGTTAAATAGTCTGTTCTCAGCTGGTCGTTCTGAATATTGATGTACAGCATCAGGATCGACAGCGTGGTACAGGCCCAGATCAAAACGCCCCTGGGCATGAGGAACTGGATCACCGCGCCGACGGTCGGAAAAAGCCCAAACAGAAAAAGGCTGGAAAACTCTTTGAAAGTCATACGCTTTCGATTGACAAACAGCAGCAGGCTGGTGGCAATCACATAAATCAGGCAGATGATCATTAAAATGATGATGTATTTGCCGCGATGGTAAGTATTATATTCGTCGAGGACAAAATAAATATTCCCAAAAACACTGACAACGGAGAGCACCAGATTGAACGCCACCGGAATCAGCAAAAAATGCATGTAGCTGCGCATGCGTTTCCGGCTTCCAAAAATATAGAAATCCACATACAGGTACCAAAGCAGGCAGATCACCGGATTGAGGGCATTGTAGGCCACCATCGCCCCCGACGACAGGATGCGGAAAATGCGTCCCGGTCTGCCGTCAATCATCCACATCAGCGTATCCAGAAGCAGCATTGCGGCAACAGCACAGATGATCGACAAAAAAAGCCGCTGATCCGGAAAATACTGGCGGTCCTGACGGCGTACATTTCGAAAGACAAAAAACAATATGATCAAAGCGTAGCAGTTCAGCTCAATAAATTGAACAATTAGATTCACTGTAACGACGGCTCCTTCCGGATATTTTCCCCCGAGTTCTTCCTTAAGATCATTCGGGACGCGAAAAATCGGCGGGCGGTATCCTCACGGTTCATTTTGATAATAACAGCGAAACCCCAACAATGCAAATAATGAAATCCATTTTTTTATAATTATTTTACACGGGAACGGCCGCTTTCTTTCTTCTTTTTAAGGCTTGCAAGACGGATACACCGCCCAAGATTCCTTTTTGTCGTTTTCACAGCATCTTCTCATGGATTTGCATCCAACAATATGAAAATTTAGGTTGACAAATTCCTTACTTCACACTATGATTTAAAACATACATGATATATATGAAATTGTTTTTCTTGTCTGGCGGCGATCCGTTTGACAAAAGAGAGAAACATATGAGCGGCTTTGGCCGCGGGTAAACCATCCATCACACAGCGATCCATTTGAGGAGCAGAAAATGAGGTGCAACCATGCTGACAAACAAAGAGCGGTTAATCGAGCAATTCACCAGACTGATTACCATTGACAGCCCCACCCTTGGGGAAAGGCAGATAGCCGACTACCTGAAGAGCGAGCTCACCGCACTGGGCCTGACGGTACAGGAGGACGACGCGGGCGAGCGTCTGGGCGGAACCAGCGGGAATCTGTATGGATTTTTAGAGGGTGACAGCAGCCTGCCGCCTTTGTTGCTGGGGTCACACATGGATACGGTGGAGCCGTCCTCCGGAAAACGGGCCATACTGGAAAACGGCGTTCTGCACAGCGAGGGGAGCACCGTTCTTGGCGCGGATGACTGCTCGGGAATCGCCGCGATCCTGGAAACGCTTCGCGTGATTCAGGAGCAAAAGCTGAATCACCGCCCGGTGGAGGTATTGTTCACGATTGCAGAGGAAATCTACTGCAAGGGCGCGGAACAGTTTGATTTTTCGCGGGTGCGCTCCAAAGAAGCCTACGTTCTCGATTATTCCGGCCCCGCGGGAACAGCGGCCTACCAGGCACCGACGATTCTGTCCTTCACCGCTGTTGTTCACGGGCTGGCGTCGCACGCGGGTTTTGCCCCGCACAAGGGCATCCACGCCGTTCAGGCCGCGGCCAGTGCGGTAGCCGCCCTGAAGCTGGGGCAGATCGACTCGGATACGACGCTGAACATCGGTACGATCCAGGGCGGAAAGGGAAACAATGTCATCCCTGATCTGTGCACAGTCACCGGTGAAATCCGCAGCTATTCCCATGAAACGGCGCTTTCTCTGGCTGAGAAGGTACATAAACAGTTCGAAACTTCCGCGGCGGCATTCGGCGCCACAGTGGAGTTTGAGGAAAAGCTCGGCTGCCGGGCCTACGAAACCCCGAAGGATCACCCCGTGATAGAGCGGTTCCAGCGGGCCTGCCGCGAGATAAACCTGCCCGGAACGCTGGAAAAGACGTTTGGCGGCAGCGATAATAACGTATTTGCCCAAAACGGCATTACGGGGCTTGTCGTGTCGAGCGCGATGTACCAGTGCCATTCACTGGAGGAATACGCCCCCGTAGAAGAAATGATTCAGTTAGCCGAGCTGGCCCGGCTGCTGATTACTCTGGAATGATTGAGAGATATTTATGAAAAATCCGCTGAATTACCAAACAACCGAATACGACTGCGGCCCCACCACGCTGCTCAACGCCATCAGCTATTTGTTCCGGCGGGAGGAAATCCCGCCGGACATCATCAAGCATATTATGCTTTATTGCCTCGATTCCTATAACGGAAAAGGAGAATTTGGGAAAAATGGAACGTCGCGCATGGCGATGATGTTCCTGAGCGACTGGCTGAATCAGTTCGGCAAGGTGAAAAAATTTCCGATCCACTGCGAATATTTGACAGGGCGGGACGTGTGCATCCACCAGAACAGCAAAATTGTCTCCGCCCTGCAGCAGGGCGGAGCGGCTGTGGTGCGGCTGCGTTATGGCTACTGGCACTATGTGCTTTTGACCGCCGCCGATGAAGAGAGCATTTACCTGTTCGACCCATATTACCGGAAAAAGCCGTTCCAGCAGAAGGGGATCGAGATTATTCTGGACATGCCTCTGAGCAGGAACCGCCGGGTCTCGTACGAGCTTTTGAACGGCTCCGGCCGCAGCCCGTATGCGCTTGGCCCCACCGAAACCAGAGAAGCGATTCTGCTGTTTAACACAGAAACGCAGAAAACGCCCGCAAACACCATCGAGTATTTTATCTGACAGAACGGTTGAAAGCGAGAGCAAAAATATACGCTCTCGCTTTTTTAGGTACCAGTCGGACCGAGCTGCCGGATCAGTATGATTCAGCCAATGGAATTCTGCAAGGGATGGGCAAAAGAGCCTTGGTTTCGCAGCACGAAACAAGGCCCTTTTGGATAACAACACTTACGTTTTTATTGATCCCGTGCGTCCGCGGCCAGACGTACCGGCGCAGCGGAAGGGGATTCCGGCATGGTGCGGATGCAGCCACGATACACGTGGCGGAACAGCAGCAGGCTTGCCGCCAGCGAAAAGATCTCCGCAATCGGGAACGCATACCAGACCGAATTCAGAGAGATATGGGCAAGCAGGTGGGCCGCAGGCAGCAGCACGATCATCTGGCGCAGCAGAGAAATCGCAAGGCTGTAAATTCCCTTGCCCAGCGCCTGGAACACCGTGCTGAACGTGATGCCCACCGCAGCCGGCACAAAGCAAAGGCTGATAATCTGCAGTGCCGGAACACCGATCTGCACCATCTCGGGGGAAGCTTCGAAAATCAGAAGCAGGCGAGCGGGCATTACCCAGAACAGAAGAACACCGGCAGCCATGATCAGCGCGCTGACCACAAGGCCGATGCGGATAGCCTGCACCATTCTCGGTTGTTTTTTCGCGCCGTAATTATACCCCAGAATCGGCATCATGCCCTGCATGAGACCGAACACCGGCATAAAGACAAACGACTGCAGCTTGAAATAAATTCCGAACAGCGCCACCGCCGTATCGGTAAAGCGAACCAGAATCAGGTTCATGCCCATTACCATCACCGATGCGATCGACTGCATGATGATGGTGGGGATGCCGACCGCATAAATATCGCGGACAATTTTGAGATCCAGACGGAAACCGCGGAAATTAACTTCGATCTCATGCTTTTTCTTCATCAGAACGGTCAATGATACACACATGGCGATACACTGGGCCAGCACGTTGGCGATCGCCGCGCCGGGCACACCCATGGCGGGAACGCCGAACCAGCCGAAGATGAAGATCGGGTCCAGAATCAGGCTGGTCAAAGCGCCGATCAGCTGAAAGACCATCGGATAGATCATATTGCCGGTCGCCTGCAGCGTCTTTTCTACATTGATTTCGACGAACACGCCGAACGAGAAGATGGAGACGATCTGAACAAACCGGGTCCCGTCCGCAATGACGGTCGGGTCTGTGGAAAAGCCCTCGATAAACTGGCGGGCAAAAAACAGACCGAACAGCGCAAACAGCGCCCAGTTGACAAGACCTAGCAGCAGGCCATGGGTCGCGGCACTGTTGGCCTCTTTTCTGCGGCCCTCCCCTAGGCGGCGCGAAACCAGCGAGTTAATACCGACGCCGGTGCCGACACCAAAGGCCACCAGCAGGGACTGGATCGGAAACGCCAGCGAAACGGCCGTCAAAGCCTCCTGACTGATTTTAGCGACGAAAAAACTGTCAACAATATTGTAAAGGGCCTGCACCATCATCGAGAACATTGCGGGCACAGCCATGCCCGCAATCAACCCGCCGACCGGCGCAGTTCCCATCTTATTTTCTTTGATTTCTGTTTTGATTGTTTCCATGTGTTCACTCCTGAAATGCGTTATGATAAATTTTTGATTCGATTGGGCCCAAAGAAACAAATTTTCCCACTTGTTTTCTTCCCGTAAAGAAAACGGCGGCGGGGATTTTTCTTTACTTCTAGGCCTGTCTATGCTATAATTTTAGTTCACAAAGTATGAATGATGGGAGGTTATCAGTTTGAGTAACGAAAACGGAAAAGAGAATGCCACGAAGTTTCCCACCTACCGCGGAAAGCCCCTTGTGCGCTGCGGCGACGTGATTTATTATGGAAGCATGAAAGACAAATACGTGGTAAAATTGGAAATCAAGAGCAAAAAACGCGTGCTGGATATGGACGTTGCCGACAAGGTCGGCATTCAGTTAATGTATACCAACCCCGACATTCGCGCCCGCAAGCAAATTGTAAAATCCAGCGAAAAGGAAGGGCTGTACCTGGCCATGGATATTGCCGATGCCTGGCTGCAAAGGGCTCTTTCTGAATAACGCAATTCTGATCGTTTTGGTCTATATTGAGAAATCATTTGTTTCTCACACGTTTGAAACCGCCGGGAATGCTCCCGGCGGCTTTTTGTTTCCGTCTTTTAAAGGGGGAGGCCGAACGGCCTGCCCCCTGCTTCGTTGTCAGGCGTTCTGAATTTTCCCGATATCGCGGCGGTAGTGGGCGCCCTCAAAATGGATGCCGGAAACCGCACGATACGCTTTTTCCAGCGCTTCCTCCAGTGTTTCACCCGTAGCGGTCACTCCAAGCACGCGCCCGCCGTTTGTGACGAACTCTTCGCCGCGCAGAGCGGTACCGGCGTGATACACCGTCGCCCCCTGCACCTGGCCGTCTTTGGACAGGCCGCTGATCGCAATGCCTTTCTGGTACTGCGCAGGGTAGCCGCCGGAGGCCATCACCACACAGGCTGCTGCCTGCGATGACCACTGAATCTCCTGCTCCTCCAGACGCTCATCGATGACGGCTTCCATAATATCGAGCAGGTCACTTGTAAGGCGAGGCAAAACCACCTGGGTTTCGGGGTCACCGAAACGGGCGTTGTATTCGATCACGCGCGGACCCTTCGGGGTGAGCATCAGCCCAAAATACAAACAGCCCTTAAATGGCCGGCCCTCGGCATTCATGGCATGGATGGTGGGAAGAAAAATGGTTTCCATGCACACGCGCGCCGTTTCGTCGTCGTAAAACGGATTGGGACTGATGGTTCCCATGCCGCCGGTGTTCGCGCCCTGATCGTTGTCGAGCGCGCGCTTGTGATCTTTGGAGGACACCATGGGGCGCACGCATTTGCCGTCGGTAAACGCCAGAACCGAAACCTCCGGCCCGGTGAGGAACTCTTCGAGCACGATGCGGCTGCCGGATTCGCCGAAGATTTTATCCTCCATCATCGAGCGAACCGCCTGCTCCGCTTCCGCGTAGTCCTGCGCGATCACGACTCCCTTGCCGAGCGCAAGGCCGTCGGCCTTGATAACGACCGGGTAGCTGTTCTCGCGGCGGATTTCCGCGAGCGCCGCCTCCGGCTCGGTAAACACCTGATACCCCGCCGTCGGGATATCGTATTTTTTCATCAAATCCTTTGAGAACACCTTGCTCGCTTCGATCTGTGCCGCAGCCTTGTGCGGGCCGAACGCGCGGATTCCCTGCGCTTCCAGCGCATCCACCATTCCGGCGGCCAGCGGATCATCGGGCGCTACGACAACCAGATCGACCTGATTGCTCTTTGCAAACTCCACCACGCCGGGAATATCCGTCACCTTGATGTCTACGCATTCCGCGTCACGGGCGATGCCGCCGTTGCCGGGCGCACACCAGATTTTCGTCAGCCGGGGACTTTCTTTCAGCTTGCGCACCAATGCATGCTCGCGGCCGCCGCTGCCGATTACCAGTACCTTCATATTTTCACACACTCCTGTTTTAAACTCATACCGATTCCTGATCCTGTTTGCAGCCGTAAATCGTACGGAACCTTTCCCTGTTGTTCGGCGGGAAAGGATTGCCGCACTTCACTGCGCATCACGGATTCGTATCGGGGCGATTAGTGGTGGAACAGACGCAGACCGGTAAATACCATGGCGATGCCGTACTTGTTGCAGGTATCGATCACATGGTCGTCGCGGATGGAGCCGCCGGGCTGTGCAATAAAGGAAACGCCGCTGCGGTGAGCGCGCTCGATGTTATCCCCAAAGGGGAAAAATGCGTCGGAGCCCAGCGAAACGCCGGTGATGCCCGAAAGATAGCGGCGCTTTTCCTCGCGGCTGAGCGGCGCAGGGCATTCGGTAAAAAACTGCTGCCAGACGCCGTCTGCCAGCACCTCTTCCGCGTCGTCGGAAAGGTACACGTCGATGGTGTTGTCGCGGTCCGGGCGGCGGATGTCCGCACGGAAGGGCAGGCTGAGTACCTGCGGATGCTGGCGCAGATGCCACAGATCCGCCTTATTTCCCGCAAGGCGGGTGCAGTGGATGCGGGACTGCTGCCCGGCCCCCACGCCAATGGCCTGTCCGTCCTTTGCGTAGCAGACGGAATTGGACTGCGTATATTTCAGCGTGATCAGCGCTACCAGAAGATCGCGCTTCGCTTCTGCGGAGAATGTTTTGCTGTCGGTGACGAAATTAGTCAGCAGGCTCTCGTCGATCACCGCGTTGTTGCGGCCCTGCTCAAAGGTGATTCCGAACACATCCTTATGTTCTACGGGAGTGGGAACGTACTCCGGATCGATCTGCACCACGCTGTAAGAACCCCTGCGCTTTGTTTTCAGGATTTCGAGCGCTTCGGCCGAATAGCCGGGCGCAATGATGCCGTCGGACACCTCGCGGGAAATCAGGCGGGCGGTCTGCGCGTCGCATTCGTCGGAGAGCGCGACCCAGTCGCCGTAGGAGGACATGCGGTCCGCCCCGCGGGCTCTGGCATAGGCGCACGCCAGCGGGGAGAGCTCCAGATCGTCGACAAAGCAGCTCTTCTGCAGCTCGGGCGGCATCGGCACGCCCACCGCCGCACCGGCGGGGCTGACATGCTTGAACGACGCGGCGGCCGGCAGCCCCGTTGCCGCTTTCAGCTCTTTTACCAGCTGCCAGCTGTTCAGCGCGTCCAGAAAATTGATATAGCCGGGCCGGCCGTTCAGCACCGTGACCGGCAGCTCGCCGCCGTCCTGACGAAAAATCCGCGACGGCTTCTGGTTGGGGTTGCAACCGTATTTCAGCATCAGTTCCATCTTCTGTTCCTCCCCTTACTGATTCTTATTGATGATCCGGGTTTCTGTTTCGCCGTTGGAAAGACGAATGCGGCGGGTAAACAGCGAAACCCGGTTTTCTGTGTTGAGGGAATTCCAGACCAACTGGGTAAACTCCTCCAGCTCCTGCGGAACACTGACGCAGACCGGCTCGCCTTCAAAGGAGGGGATCGGGCTGCCGTCGCAGCGATAAGTATGAATCAGGTGCCCCTGCCCCGGCACCGGCGTTTCGTACTCGAAAAACATGCGCTGCACTGAGGATGGATTGCCGCCCGCGCTTTTCAGAATCGAAAGGCGGTAGGCAAAGTCGGTGCTCGCGTTCATCCAGCCGGAAACGCGGGGGGTAAAGTTCGGTTCATCCGGTTCAAAGGTGCGGCTTCTCAGCGCATCCTCAAACGTTTCGCCGCGGCGCAGAAAATCATGCACCGTATCGGTCTGGTCGCCGTTTGTCACAATCACCTCAGTGCCGATCACACGCACCGGCGCATAGATGATCAGCGACGGATCGGACAGCTTTGAGGGGTCGAACGCCTGTGTGCGCAGCCCGTCGCCCTCCCGCACAAAAACACGGTTGCGGCTGTTTTCACTGCGTCCCATAATGAAATAGGCAATCAGTGCATACGCGCCGTCGGGCGTTTTCCCGAGCAGAATTCCGCGCCCGGGGTACCCGTTGCCCGCCAGGGCCTGTTCAATCGTTTTGGTTGTCATTCGGCTTCCTCCCGTTGTTCCTTGTTGATTTGCAGCACGCGGTTCCCGGCAACAGAAAGCCGGCCTTCGCAGAACAGAGATACCGCGCGGGGCAGTATCTTCCACTCGGCCTCTTCCATCACCCGCTTCTGCAGCGTTTCCGGCGTGTCGTCGTCGTGAATCTCGACAGCCTGCTGCAGGATGATCGGCCCGCCGTCGCACACCTCGTTGACAAAATGGACGGTTGCGCCCGTCACGCGCACACCGCGCAGGAGCGCGGCGCGGTGCACCGCGAGGCCAAAATACCCCTCCCCGCAAAAGGATGGGATCAAAGACGGATGGATGTTCATCATCCGATTGCGGTAGCGTGCGATCACTTCATCCCCGATGATCGTCATGAACCCGGCCAGCACCACCAGATCGGCCCCACAGCGCTCCAGGAGCGACAAAAGGGCATGGTCGTAGGCAGTTTGGCTGTCGAATTCTTTGCGGCGCAGAACCTCGCAGGGGATGCCTGCCTGCGCGGCGCGGGTCAGAGCGTATGCATCCGGTCTGCTGGAAATGACGCACGAAAGCCGCCCGCCGGAGAGTTCTCCCCGGCGTTCGGCATCGATCAGAGCCTGCAGGTTGGTTCCCCCGCCGGAAACCAGCACCACAATATTCAGCATAGAACAACGCCCTCCGTGCCCTGCTCCACCTGGCCGATCACGGATACGCGTTCGCCCGTCTCCCGCAGCAGCGCGGCAGCCTTGTCCGCTTCTTCCGGGGATACCACGAGACACATGCCAATTCCCATGTTAAAGGTATTGTACATGTCGTGCTCCGGGATATTGCCCACGGACTGCAGCAGGTGAAAAATCGGCAGAGAAGGCAGAGCGGCCTTTTCCAGCTTCGCGGTCAGGCCTTCCTTCATCATGCGCGGCACATTCTCGTAGAAGCCGCCGCCCGTAATGTGAGAAACCGCCTTCACATTGCATTGTTTCATCAGATTCAGAACAGACTTGACATAAATTCTTGTTGGGGTCAGAAGCTCTTCGCCCAGCGTTTTGCCCAGCTCGTCCACATGGCGGCCGACGTTGCCGGAATCCAGGCGGAACACCTTGCGCACCAGAGAAAAACCGTTGGAATGTACGCCGGAGGAGCCGAGACCCAAAATCACATCGCCCGGCTGCATCTGTGAGCCGTCGATGATCTTAGAGCGATCTACCATGCCCACGCAGAAACCCGCCAGATCGTACTCGTCCTCGGGATAAAAGCCGGGCATTTCCGCCGTTTCGCCGCCTACCAGAGCACAGCCGGACTGCACGCAGCCCTCCGCCACACCGGCGACGATCTTCTCGATTTTTTCCGGATGGTTCTTGCCTACCGCAAGGTAGTCCAGGAAAAACAGCGGCTGTGCGCCGCCGCAGACCACGTCGTTAACGCACATGGCCACGCAGTCGATGCCGATGGTATCGTGCTGATCCATCAGAAAGGCCAGGCGCAGCTTTGTGCCGACACCGTCGGTACCCGAAACGAGAACCGGCTCTTTCATGCCCGAAAGATCGGGACAAAACAGGCCGCCGAAGCCGCCCAGGCCGGACAGCACCCCAGGCGTGGTCGTTCTTGCCACATGGCTTTTCATGAGTTCTACCGCACGGTATCCGGCGGTGACATCTACCCCCGCCGCTTTATAGCTTTCGCTGAAACTTTTCATACCCTTCCCCCCATTTGACGCTTACAGAGCCTTCACGGCCGACTGAATCGCCTCATCTTTCTTCTCAACTTCATCCGCCATTTTCTGCTTCATCTGCTCGAGCTGATCGGCCAGCGCTTCATCCGTAAGGGAAAGCATCTGAATCGCCAGCAGAGCCGCGTTGTCCGCTCCGTCGATCGCCACGGTGGCAACCGGAACGCCGCTGGGCATCTGCACGGTGGCAAGCAGCGCGTCAAGGCCGTCCAGTGTGGAACACTTGATCGGGATCCCGATGACCGGGAGCGTGGTGTGCGCCGCAAGCACTCCTGCCAGATGCGCCGCCTTACCGGCCGCGGCAATAATGACGCCGAAACCGTTGGCTCTGGCATTTTTCGCGAACTCCGCAGCCATGAGCGGCGTTCTGTGCGCCGACATCACATGCACCTCTGTCGGTACTTCATATGCTTTGAGCCGCTTAATCGCGGCGGATACAACCGCAAAATCACTGTCACTGCCCATAATAACCGCAACTTTTTTTCCGCTTGACATGAAACAGCACTCCTTTTTCAAATCGTCATTTTGAAGTCTAAACTGCCGGAATTCAATCCATCGAACTTGCGAAATGGATGTTGCGCATCGCCCAATTGTCAAAGACAAATGAAGCGGCGCACTGGAATTTTTCTGATTAAAATCACAAAAGGATTGTGACTCGCCAGTGATTTTAATCAGAAAACAAAAAGCAGACCGCACCCTTACAGGGTGCAGTCTGCCCAGTTATTCAGAAACCCGGTTCCATCCGGCACATTTATCCAGACTGGTGAAAATCAACAGAACCGATCTCATGCCTTTCCCTCCGGTCTCTCCTGAATAATCCATCCCTTTCAGTTTAGGTTAAAAAGAAGTAAAATGCAATAGACGCCGCTTCAAAAATCATATTTTCGTAAGGTTATCATGAGCTTTCCCCAGGAAATACTGCCTATTTTGTCTATTTTGCGCGGTTCGGTTTTTCACCCTGCGGATCTTCTGTGAAGAGTTCTTTTACAGAAGTTGCAAGACCGGCCAGCCCCTGAATTTCGGAGGGAATGATGATCTTGGTGGCCTTGCCGTCGGCGGCCTTTTGGAACGCCTCCAGGCTCTTGAGCGCGATGACGCGGTCGCTGGGAGCCGCTTCGTTCAAAAGCTTAAGACTGTCAGCCAGAGCCTGCTGAACAGACATAATGGCCTGCGCCTCACCCTGGGCTTCCAGAATATGAGACTGCTTCTGCGCGTCGGCCGCCAGAATCGCCGCTTCCTTCTGGCCTTCGGCGATCAGAATTGCGCTGCGCTTTTGACCTTCCGCATCCAGAATGATGGCACGGCGGTCACGCTCGGCCTTCATCTGCTTCTCCATCGAGTCCTGAATCGCGGGCGGCGGCAGAATGTTCTTCAGCTCCACGCGGTTGACCTTGATGCCCCAGGCATCGGTCGCTTCATCCAGCACGATACGGATCTTGCTGTTGATGACGTCACGGGACGTCAGGGTGGTATCCAGCTCCAGCTCGCCGATGATGTTACGCAGCGTGGTAGCGCTCAGGTTTTCGATCGCGGAAATGGGGCGCTCTACGCCGTAGGCGTACAGCTTCGGGTCCGTGATCTGAAAATACACAACGGTATCGATCTGCATCGTTACGTTATCTTTCGTAATAACGGGCTGAGGCGGGAAATCGATGACCTGCTCCTTGAGGGATACCTTTTTGGAAATCCGGTCAATAAAAGGGACTTTCACATGCAGACCGGTCTCCCAGGTTGCGTGATAGGCTCCCAGCCGTTCCATAACGTAGGCATGCGCCTGCGGAACGATCTTGATGTTCGTGATGATAACCACCACGACAACCAGGACCAGGATCCATAGAATAATCCATCCCATAGTGAAACCTCCTGTTAAATAAAATACAGTTTTTTAAGATTCGGGCGCCACGATCAGCTTAACCCCTTCAATACGAAGCACCAGAACATTATGTCCTGCCGGGATCACAGCCCCGCTGTCGGAACGGGCGGACCAGATACTGCCCATTACCGTCACCTGACCCAGGCCTTTTTCGTTGTCGATTTCTGACGTGACGATACCGACCTTGCCGACATAGCGGCCGGCATTCGTTTCTTCCCGTTTGACTTTCAGGGCTTTTTTGATCAGCGGACGGGTCAGCGCCAGCGAAAGCGTCGTAACCACCGCAAACGTCCCTGTCTGAATCCAGATCGGCGCACCCAAAAGATTCGCGATCAGCGCCGCAATGCCGCCAACCACCATCCAGATGGATACCAGCTGCACGGTCACGGCTTCCAGAATTGCCGCTCCGACAATCACTGCCAGCCACACAAAAGGATAATAAGCCTCCATCGTTTCACACCTCCCGAACAGAGTACTGAACTGTATCACAATGCTATGACATTAGTTTACCATAAATGCGCATTGAAAGCAAATTTCAGTATTGAAACTATTCGACAAATCCATTAAAAACTGTTTCCTTTTCTGTAAAAATTTAGCTTTTGTTTTCATTCCTTTTTTATACCTGCAAATGGATAAATCTTGCTGTTTCCATTTTAATCTGCCGCCAGCCCGCTGCGCACCGTTTGATTCTCGCGCATTTGCAGCTGGCGGTAGCTTTCTGTCACCTCGTCGATAAACTCCCGTTCCGCGTCTGAGAGTTTCCCGTTCCGCTTGGTGACGATCCCGAACAGGATATGCTCCGAACAGTTCATCAGGGGAACCGAAACGACCCCATACAGGGAATTCTGCCCCGAAAATTCCGAAATTCCAATCGTAAAGAAGCCGCCGGTCGAAATCAGATTCATCTGCTCGGCGCGGTCGCTGACATACACGATCCGGGAGGAATCGTTCAAATCCAGATGAAGATTTTCGGCCGTGATATGGTAGATAAAATCCTCAAACTGCCCTATGTATCTGACAAACCCGTAATTTTTCAACTCCGAAATATCAATGCCGCTGCTGCCGTTGAGCAGCTCGTGGTCGCTGGACAGGCACACATACGGCAAAAAGGTGGCCAGCGGGCGGAACTCCAGCTCTTTATCGGAAAAAAGCTTCTGCATGATATTCGATTCCTGAGACGCAAAATGGATCACCCCCACATTTGCGCTGCCACTGATCACGTCGTCTATCACATTCATCGTGGAATCCTCGTTGAGCCGGTAGGAATAATTTTCCAGATCCCAGTGCCGGCAGCACACCCGGTTAAAGCACTCCGCCGTATGCGAAAATTTTGTCATAGAAATACTCATTACACTTTTACCGGCCTGTATCTCGCTGCTGAACTGCTTCAGATTTTCGATTTCCCGCAGGATGACCTCACAGTGCTTCAAATATTTTTTTCCGTTTTTCGTCAGCACGCAGCCCTGCTTCGTGCGCTGAAACAGCTCAAACCCCGCCTCCTCCTCCACCTCTTTGATGATGTGGCTCAGATGAGGCTGAGAAATGTACATCACCTTGGCCGCCTGATTAATCGACCCATAATCCGCGACGGCCTGAAAGTATTTCAAATACTTGATCTCCAACAAAAGCTCCTCCTTTACAGTCTATCCCCCAAGCATAGAAAAACCGATTGTTTTCCTACTATTATTTATCATATTTGGAAAAATTTGTAAAGTGTCCGCCCGGATTTGTACTATCTTACCGCGCATGGGAATGCTTTATGTCCATCCTCTTATATGGATTCGCGATAAGCATTATCACCAAAACGAATTACCCGGTTTGTTAGATTTGTGGTACTATGATACTATTCCATAAAAAATATCGCATCCAAGGGGTAATTTTATGATGATGCCACAAGACATTGACCTTATGTTACAGGACGCTTTGCTCTGCGGCAGAAGCTTTCTTTCCCGCGGTAAGGTCGCCGACTATATTCCCGAGCTGGCCAAGGCCGACCCTTCGCATCTGGGAATCTGCCTGATATTGCCGGACGGCAACGCCTGCCGTGCGGGCGACTGGAATGTTCCGTTTACGATGCAGAGCATCGCAAAAACCTTTTCCCTGATTCTGGCTCTGGAAACGGTCGGCTATGAAAAGGTATTCAGCAAGGTGGGAATGGAGCCTACCGGCGACTGCTTTGACAGCATTGTGCAGCTCGAATCCAAGCAGCTTCCCCCATTCAACCCCATGATCAACGCCGGTGCGATCGTCACCATCAGCTGCATCGATCTGCCCGATCCCTTTGAGGCGTTTCTCGATCTGGTGCGCCGCCTTTGCTTTCATGACACCATCCGCCTGAACGAGGCGGTCTACCTTTCAGAAAAGCGCTCGGGGCTGCGCAACCGCTCGATCGCCTACCTGCTGCAAAGCGACCATATTCTGGAGGGCGACCCCGAGCAGATACTGGACCGGTATTTCCGGATGTGCTCGGTGGAGGTAACGACGGAGGACCTGGCCCGTTACGCGCTGATTCTGGCCAACGACGGCCTGGACCCCGTTACCGGCAGCCAAATGATCGACGAGTGGATCGTGCGCATTGTCAAAACGCTGATGCTGACCTGCGGCATGTACGACGAATCCGGAGAATTTGCGGTAAAGGCTGGAATCCCATCCAAAAGCGGAGTAGGAGGTGGAATCGTAGCGGCGGCGGAACAAGGGATGGGAATCGCCACGTATGGACCGGTTTTGAACAAGAAGGGAAACAGCATCGGCGGGATTCATATGCTGGAATATTTGTCCGGCAAGCTGAACCTGCATTCCTTTGCAACCAAAACTTGCACTGCGGTGTAAACAAAAAAGGGGTAACATGTATGAGTGTATTTGCGGATCACCTGAATCAGATTCTGAACGCGACAAACGGCTTTCTTTACGGCAGCGTACTGCTGGTGCTGCTGCTGTTTACCGGCATCTACTTTTCCGTACGCACGCGCATCGTTCAGTTCCGAATGGCCAGGGAGGGAATTCGGCTGCTGTTTCAGGACAACGACAACAAGGAAGCCGTTTCGGGCTTTCAGGCCCTGATGGTCTCGTGCGCCTCCCGTCTGGGCGTCGGCAACATTACCGGCGTGGCCTCCGCCGTTATTCTGGGCGGCCCCGGCGCGATTTTCTGGATGTGGATGACGGCGGCTTTGGGCGGCGCTTCCGCCTTTGTGGAAAGCACGCTGGCACAGCTTTACAAGGTAAAAACTCCCGAGGGTGGGTTTCAGGGCGGCCCCTCGTACTATCTGGTGAAAATATTCAAACACCGCTGGGTGGGCGTTGTGTTTGCCTTGTCTTTGATCATTACATTCTCCTACGGCTTTCAGATGCTGCAGGCCAACGCGGTAACCGCTTCTTTGCAGCGCAATTTCGGGGACTCCCCCTGGGTCGCTTACGGTACCGCAATCATTATGACCCTTCTGACCTCTTACGCGGTTTTCGGCGGGCAAAAAATCATCGCGAAGGTTTCCGAGGTGATCGTTCCCTTTATGGCGGTCGGCTTTCTGCTGGTCAGCCTGGCGGTGATCGCTTTGAATGTGCAAAAGCTGCCCCATGTATTCGGTCAGATTTTCTCCATGGCGTTCAATTTTGAATCCGTTTCCGGCGGCTTTTCCGGCACCGCGATTTCGATCGGCCTGCGCCGCGGCCTGTATTCCAACGAAGCCGGCATGGGCAGCGCACCCAACGCGGCCGGTACTGTAGATGACACCCATCCCGCAAAGCAGGGGCTGGTTCAGATGCTCGCGGTTCATATCGACACGCTGATCCTCTGCACGGCGACCGCTCTGCTGATCCTCTGCCCCGGCGTCTCCTGGGAAGGGAAAGACGGAGGCTACGCCATGCCTCTGGTTCAGGCGGCGGTGGAATCTCAATTCGGCGCCTTTGGCCTATGGTTCGTTTCCATTTCCGTTTTCTTCTTTGCCTTCGGCACCATTATCGGAAATGTGTATTATGTGGAAACCAATGTGTATTATATCTGGCACCGCGCGCCCTCCAGGCTGTTCCGCCTGAGCATCGTGGCGGCTGTGTGCATCGGCTGCCTGATGACTGCCGAGCTGGCCTGGAATTTGGCGGACTTTACCATGGCGATTATGGTACTGCTGAACTTCCCCGCACTGATGATTCTGGCCAACACCGCCATCAAGGTTCTAAAGGACTACGAGGCACAGAAAAGGCAGGGCAAAGAAAGAATCTACTTCTACGCACCCAGCATCGGAATCCACGACACCGACTGCTGGAATGTCAACAGAGAATCCGAGCCACAGGTGGTTCCTGCCGAAACGGCTGTTAAGAGATAACCGGCACCGGATTTCCGGTTTAAAAATTGCTAATACCTCTCTCTTGTACAATATAAATTTGGCAGG
>NZ_AKFU01000045.1:0-59675 GCF_000277625.1 Clostridium sp. MSTE9 | reverse complement strand
CAGCGTGAAGACAAAGTATCAGGAAAGAGGTACTTTGTCTTTTTATGTAGGCTGCGGGGTGGTAAAATAGAAGCGGGTGATGGAGAATGCTGAATGAAAAAAGTGAGGACAACCGGAAACAAATCAGCTTTTGCTGCATGGACGATTTGGTCCCGAAAGACCATATTCTGAGGAAAATCGAGAAAGCGATTGATTTCAGTTTCATATACGATCTGGTCAAGGACAAATACAGCGGAGACACGGGCCGGCCGAGTATCGACCCAGTGGTGCTGTTCAAGATCGTATTCATACAATATTTGTTTGGGATCCGCAGCATGAGACAGACGATCAAAGAAATCGAGGTCAACGCCGCATACCGGTGGTTTTTAGGATATGACTGGAACGACCCGGTTCCGCATTTCACGACCTTTGGGAAGAACTACTCCCGGCGGTTTGAGGGCACCGACATTTTCGAGCAGATTTTTGCGCGTATTCTGCTAGAAGCGGTGAAGCTGAAATATGTGAACCCGAAAGCGGTATTCATCGATTCCACGCATATCAAGGCCAGCGCAAACCGGAACAAGAAAATGAAGGTGCAGGTTCAAGTGGAAGCGCAGCACTACCACAAGGAACTGATGGAAGAGATCAACAAAGACCGGGAAGCACATGGGAAAAAGCCGTTTGACGACGACGGCCCGGGAAAAGGGGGCGGGACCGGGAAAACGAAGGAAACGAAGAAAAGCACGACCGACCCGGAGTGCGGGATATTCCACAAGGGAGAGCATGAAAAATGCTTTGCCTACACCGCGCATACGGCCTGCGATCGGCACAATTTCATCCTCGGCATGGAGCTTTCCCCCGCAAATGTCCATGACAGCGTGATGTTCAAAAGTATTTACGACAAGGTAAAGGTTGTCTTCCCTGAAATCAAATATGTCGTAGCCGACGCTGGTTACAAAATTCCATATATCTGCAAGCAGATTCTGGATGACCACCGGATTCCGGTCCTTCCGTACAAAAGGCCGATGAGTAAAGAAGGATATTTCAAACCGTACCAATATGTGTATGACGAATATTACGACTGCGTTCTTTGTCCGAACAATCAGGTTTTACATTACTCGACCACGAACCGCGCGGGATACCGGGAATACAAAAGTGATCCTGAAATCTGCAAACGCTGCCCGGTGCGGGCACAGTGCACACAGAGGAAAAATGATCAGAAAACCGTAACGCGGCATGTATGGGCAGACTATCTGGATACCGCGGAAGACTTCCGTTACACGCCGCAGGGAAAGGGAATTTACCGGGAGCGTTCGGAAACCATCGAACGGGTTTTCGCCGATGCAAAAGAAAAACACGGGTTGAGATTTACCACCTTGCGAGGCAAAGCCAAAGTGACGATGCAGGCTTTGCTTACTTTCGCCTGCATGAATCTCAAGAAGCTGGCGGTCTGGAAGTCGAGAGACCCTAGGTTCAAGCCGGAGCCGGGTTTTTCGTTTCTCTTTTTCCCTTTATTTGTTCCAAACTCGAAGTTTGTCACTAAAAGCGCCGTCTGAGTTTTAAACCCAGACGGCGCTTTGTCTACAAGCTGGAAGGCCCCGTTTCGGGGCCTTCTTTTTTAAGTAAATTGCAAACGGACGATTATTTCTGATTCTTCTCAAAATCTTTATACAGCAGGCTGGGCTGAATTCCCTTGTTGTTCTGGTATTTTCCGCTGCAGTACGGGTCATATTCCCCGGTGATCGTGTGATAGTAAATCTGGCAGACCTCTACGTCCGGGTAGATGACCAGGGGCTGTACGACGAAAATCTCCAGCGTCCAGAAGCCCGCAAAGCCCACGTCGCCGAATCCTGCCGTGGCATGAATGCACATTCCCAGCCGGCCAATGGAAGAGCGCCCCTCCAGCATGGGGACAAACCCTTCGGTCTTTGTAAATTCCTTCGTGCGGCCCAGATACAAACGGCCCGGCGCCAGCGTCAGGCCCTCCGGCGGAATCTGGATCAGCGTTGCGGCGTTGGGGGTTTTCATGTCCAGCACCGGGGTGTCGTAAACCAAAAGCTCGTTGTGCAGGGACAGATTATAGCTGTTCGGGTTCATCTTCGCTTCATCGAACGGATCGATCACGATTTCTTTGTCCAGATGCTTTAGAATCTCTTTTCCCGATAATATCATGGCGAAAGCGCTCTCCTTTGTGCGGTCGGTATTTGCTGTTATTGTACCACATCACGGATTTTGTGTAAAGAAAAGCTCGGGTGTTTTCCAGGCCGCAAGGCGTGTCCCGGCAGGGTGCAGCTTGCGTTTTTCCAAAAAATAAGGTATCATACACGCAGAAGAACATCATCGAAAAATGGACTTTAGAGATAGAAAGGACAGAAAATAGTATGCGTCCTATGAGAAAAAAAGAGAGACAGATTACAGAAGATGAGGCGTATCAGATTCTGGAGAACGCCGAATATGCGACGCTCTGCACCATCAATGCAGACGACGGAGCGCCTTACGGAGTGCCGATTTCTTACGTGGTGAAAAACCGCGTCCTTTATATTCACATGGCCAAGGAAGGCCAGAAGCTGGATAACCTGAAAAAGGATTCCCGCGTGTGCGTGACGTGTGTTGGCCAGACCCTGCTGTATCCCGAGCAGTACAGCACTGATTTTGAAAGCGCGATCGTGACCGGCCGGGCGGAGTTTGTCACCGACCGCGAAGAAAAGATCGAAGCACTGCGGATGCTGTGTGAGAAATACGGTCTGCCGGATGGCGGAATGTTTCTGGAAAAGAAGATTGAGGGCGGTGTGGACCGCATGGAAATCATGAAGATTCCGGTAGAGGCGATCAGCGGCAAGGCCCGTTGGAGAAAGCCGAAACCCCCGATGCCGGAGAAGGCCTGAATGGCCTGCAATACATAAGGAAAGGAGGGACGAAATGGCAGATGCGGTTGTCAATAAATCCTTTCTATTTTACGGTAAGGTACCGATTACCCCAGAGATACTGCGCTTTCTGCACCCGTCGGAGCAGCTCCAGTTCTGCGTCAAAACCTTTCGGGATGTGGCGGCGTTTACCGATAAACGGATTTTGATCGTTGACCGTCAGGGAATCACCGGCAAAAAGGTCGAGTATTTTTCCGTGCCGTACCGCAGTATCGTGACATATGCGATCGAAACGGCCGGCACACTGGATCTGGATGCGGAAATCAAACTGGTGCTTTCCGGCGGGATTGTTCTGGAATTGAACTTTTTCAAGGACAAAGAGAACCAGATGGAGGAGCTTCTGTTTCAGGTGTACGATCTGATCACACAATACGTTTTGCAATAAACATTTGATAAATATGCAGCACTGCTGCCTGAGCCTTGGGGTTCTGCCTTTCTTTTTCGGAAAGCAGAGTCCTAATTTTCTAATAAAAATACTTTGTTTTTTTGAAATTTATGTCCGTGTTTGTTTTTAGTTCAAAAAAAATTCATATTTTTTTAATTTCTTTTAGGAATTATTTGTACTTATTCCAAGGACAGAAGGAGGAATTTGAAGGCTGTCAATTTGGTACCTTTGTATAGAAGTTTTTCAGTGCACTGTAGATAGAAACGTGCAAGATTTTTCGATACTTCAGATTAACTCAAAATACTACAAAACGACAGGAATCAATATATAGGGGGTCACATACACATGAACAGAATTTGGGAAGGAATTAATCTTTATTAGAATAAGTCCGCCCTCTGTGCGGCGTCTGGGACGGATAAAAAAGAGATAAGAACGGTTTTCTTGCATTTTCGGCATTTTTTCTCCTCTCAGTTTGTCCGACAAGAGGAGCGGCGTCAGGGAGCTTGGCTCATGCCGTGAGGAGGGCGGCATGGCTCCAGAAAGGATAACTCTTCCCCAAAGGGTACAAGGGATAGTGGAAAGAAAGAAAAAAGAGCTTCAAAGAGGTGAAAAATAAGAAAGGCTTTTATTTTAAAAAGGGAATTTACACATGTCCTCCACAGAAGGACAAATAGGGCGGAAATCCACCGCTGGTCGCCGTTTTCAGCCTATTGCCTTTGCAGAACAAATGCACTATAATAGGGTCGTGAATTTATTTGACAGCCCGGACAGGCAACTGCCCGGCGGGAAAAAGGAGGCTGTTATGTCAATCTTAGAGGGTTCCATTGGGGTAATGGATTCCGGCATTGGCGGGCTTACGGTTGCGAAAGAAATTCAGCGTATCCTGCCGCATGAGGACATCCTGTATTTTGGCGATAGTGCCAATTGCCCTTACGGGAACAGATCGGCGCAGGAGATCGCAGAGCTGAGCCGCAAAATGCTCCGTTTTCTGGGCGACCGTGGGGTAAAGGTCGTCGCGATTGCCTGCAACACCATTTCAACTCTTGTCGACATACTTACACCGGACTTTGATTTTAAGATCATTGGCATTGTGGCTCCTTCTGCTGCATATGTTGTGCGCTCGGGAATCAAAAGAGTGGGGCTGATCGCTACGGAATTCACCGTTTCGACCGGCAACTACGATAAGCTGATCCATCAGCTTGATCCGGAGGTTCAGGTGACCGGCAAGGGCAGTCCGCTACTGGCGGGGCTGGTTGACAGAGGTGACTTCAACCAGGACGACATCAACACCGAGATCCGTACCCAGATCGACAACATCCTGTCCAGAGATCCTCAGATTCAGCACGTCATTTTGGGGTGTACGCATTATCCTATTATAGGAAAGAACTTCGAAGAGTGCTATCCTGAGCTTTCCTTCATTAATCCGGCCCTTGAACAGGCCAATGTCGTTCGCGACTACTTGACGGAAAAGGATTCCCTGGCCCAGGAGGGAGAAGGCAGCTTTACCATTTGTACTTCGGGTGACCCGGAGGTTTACGTCCAGGTTGCGAAGCGGATTGGGATGAAAGAGCCTACTTCCACAGCTCATATCGCTCTGTAAAAAGAATTTGTATTCCGTTCTATTTTATAGAGAGAGCAGAATCAGAAAGCTTTTTGTACATAAGATGAGCTTTCGCGGCAGGTAAGAATGTGCGCGGCCTTCATTCCGTATTCCATCGCTGAAACGGCACTGCCGTATCTTTACAGCGACAGCGGGAATAGGGTCGGTACAGAGCGGGTGGTGCTCGTAAAAAACCACCGGATTGACAACGAATGGAGTGGCTCCAACAAGACTTTTTTGGCAGAATAACGGGAAACAAGCCCGTGATTTGTTCATGTTGGATGGTATTTGCTCCGGCGCCAAATATTTTTTATTAAATTTTTGACGTTATTGTATTTTTCTGTAGCATTTTGACATCGCGATGTCATACTTACAGACAACCAAATTTCTATTGTTGTAGGAGGAGATAGTTTATGGGCGTTTTAAAAGGAGTCATTGATATCGGCACGAACGATGCCGGTATGACTACAATTGGCCTAAACATGTACCTGGCGGCAGGTCTTGCGGCACTCTTGTTTTGGCTTGGTAACTGGACAGTTGACAAAGTTCGTTTCCTGAGAGAAAAATGTATCCCCGCGCCTCTGGTAGGCGGTTTGTATTTCGCCATCGTGAATACGGCTCTCACCGCAAGCGGTGTGTTGACCATTTCGTTTAACGACACGCTGCAGTCCTTCTTTATGTTGGTATTCTTCTGCACCGTCGGTTTCACGGTCAGCATTCCGATTCTGAAGAGCGGCGGTAAAAACATCATTATCATGCTGTTGCTGGCAACCGTGATGACATTCCTGCAGAACTTCCTGGGCGGCGGACTGATGGCTGCTTTCGGCCAGGATCCCAGACTCGGCGTTGCGGCAGGTTCCACCGCGCTGATCGGCGGCCCCGGCACGGCGGCTGCGTTCGGTGCAACCATGGATGCTCCCTTTGATCAGGGTGGCTACAACATGGGCGGCACAGGTACCATCGTAGGCGTTACCGCGGCTGTTTTCGGTCTGGTAATGGGCTCCATCATGGGCGGCCCCACTGCTTACAGAAGAATCAAGCAGTTCAACCTGAAATCCACTGAAGCGGCTCTTGAGGGCGGCGAAGACGGCGAGACCTTTACCACCACTGGCGGTGCCTTTACTCATGCAGCAATGCTCCTCGCAGTTGCGATCGGTATCGGCCAGCTTGTTTCTGTCGGCTTGAAGGCGGCTACTGGCATTACACTCCCCGGATATATCGGCGCGATGTTGGTTGCAGCTTGCATGCGCAACATTAACGACGCAAGAGGCAAGAAGTTCCCGGGCGAAGAGATCGACACGGTCGGCGGACTTTCCCTGAACCTGTTCCTCGCAATGGCTATGATGAGCCTCAAGCTGTGGCAGCTGGTCGATCTGGCACTGCCTCTGATCGTTGCTCTGCTGGCTCAGATCGTCCTGATGTATCTGTTCTCCTACTATGTAGTATTCAACGTAATGGGCAAGAACTACAATGCTGCGGTACAGACCGCTGGCTTCATCGGCTTTGCAATGGGCGCTACTTCCAACGCGATGGCGAACATGCAGGCGATCACCAAGCAGTATGGCCCCGCAAGAGAAGCTTATTTCGTAATCCCCATGGTTGGCGGTCTGTTCATCGACTTCGTCAACGCGGCGGTTATCACCGGATTCCTCAACTGGTGGACTCCGTGATCTGATTCCTTAAACTTTAAGGGATTGATCAATCTGAATTTCTAAAAAGTGTGTGTGGTTCTGCCGCCCGGATGAAATCTCCGGGCGGCAGAGCGTGGAAAAAACGATGATCGGCCGTTCTGAATGATGTGTGTGGTTTCAGGAAGAACGCCGTTTCGCGTTTTCTGAAAATAGCGATGTTTTTTGGACAAAATAGGTATTGGCAAAAAGCTTTTGCGGGAGAAGTGCGTGCGCTGAACCCAGAGCTTGCGAATCCTTTTTGTATATTTACGTAAATTTTCCCTATTTTTAGAGAAAAATTTTTTTATGGAGGTCTTTGTTATGAACGCGTATGTTGAAAGAGTGTTGGAAGAAACCAAGAAAAAGAACGCCAATGAACCTGAATTCCTTCAGACTGTTGAAGAGGTTCTCTCTTCCCTGGCTCCCGTGGTGGATGCCCACCCCGAGTATGAGAAGGCCGGCCTGCTGGAGAGAATGGTTGAGCCCGAGCGCACCATTGAGTTCCGTGTAGCATGGGTTGACGATGCCGGTAAGGTAAACGTAAACCGCGGCTACCGTGTACAGTACAACGGAGCAATCGGACCCTACAAAGGCGGCCTGCGTTTTGCTCCTTCCGTAACCCTGTCTGTCATCAAGTTCTTGGGCTTTGAGCAGACCTTTAAGAACAGCCTGACCACTCTGCCCATGGGCGGCGCTAAGGGCGGTTCCGACTTCGATCCCCGCGGTAAGAGCGACGCTGAGATCATGCGCTTCTGCCAGTCCTTTATGACTGAGCTGTATCGCCACATTGGTCCCGACATCGACGTTCCCGCCGGCGACTTGGGTGTAGGCGGAAGAGAAGTTGCCTACATGTATGGCCAGTATCGCCGTATCCGTGGCGCTTTCGAGAACGGTGTTATCACCGGTAAGGGCCGTTCCTTCGGCGGCAGCTTGATTCGCCCTGAGGCTACCGGCTATGGCGCTATCTACTATGTAAACGAAGTTCTGAAGCATGAAAATGATTCCATTAAAGACAAGACCTTCGCAGTTTCCGGTTTCGGCAACGTGGCTTGGGGCGCTGTGAAGAAGATTGCGGAATTGGGCGGCAAGGCCGTTACTATTTCCGGTCCTGACGGTTATGTATACGATCCCGATGGCATTGTAACCGACGAGAAGATCAACTTCATGCTCGATATGCGTTCCAGCGGCCGTGACAAGGTTCAGGATTATGCCGACAAGTTTGGCGTAGAATTCTTCCCGGGCGAGAAGCCGTGGGGCCGTAAGGTTGATATCGTCCTTCCCTGCGCTACGCAGAATGACATCAACATGGACGAAGCAAAGAAGATCGTTGCCAATGGCATCAAATACTATATCGAAGTTGCCAACATGCCCACCACCAACGATGCTCTGGTATACCTGATGGGCCAGAAGAACATGATCGTTGCTCCTTCCAAGGCTGTTAACGCCGGCGGCGTTGCAGTTTCCGGTCTGGAGATGTCCCAGAACAGCGAGAGACTGTCTTGGACTGAGGAAGAGGTTGACCAGAAGCTGCATCAGATCATGAAGAACATTCATGATGCGTCTGTTGCTGCTGCGGAAGAGTTTGGCCTTGGCTACAACCTGGTAGCTGGCGCGAACATCGCTGGCTTCAAAAAGGTTGCCGACGCTATGCTGGCTCAGGGCATTTTCTAAACAAAATCAAGGTTTTTCCAAGTTGTTTTTAGATAGGCGGGCGTTGTATACGCCCGCCTATTTCTTCTGTTTGCAATGATAAGGATACAAGGAGAGCATAGGCCATGAAGTATAAGGTACTGTTTCTAAAGGAACTGGATATTTCCGGCAAGCAAATTTTGTGGGATGACGGTGCGGAGATCATCGTAGCCGGCGGACACTCTGAGGATGTTTTTATCAAAGAGATCCGGAAGCATCAGGTAGATGCGATTATGTGCCGTACCGAAATTGTTACCCCCGCGATGATGGACGCTTCCCCGAACTTAAAGGTCATTGCGAAGCATGGCGTGGGTCTGGACAATATTGATGTGGAATATGCCGCAAAGAAGGGCATTCAGGTGGTTTATGCGCCTCTGGGGAATTACAACTCTGTCGCAGAGCATGTGATAATGCTGATGCTGATGGCTGCCCGCCGCTACAAACACGTTGACCGTGAATTCCGCAGCGGCAACTTTGATGTTCGCTATACCCTGCAGGATACCTTTGAGCTGGAAGGCCTGACGCTCGGCATTCTGGGCTGCGGCCGCATTGGTCAGATCATCGCCAACAAGGCTGCTCTGGGCTTTGGCATGAACGTCATCGGCTACGACCCCTATGCCAGGCAGGAGAGCATGAAGGCGCCCGTCAAGCTGCTGGAGAACAGAGACGACGTGCTGGCCAGGGCTGACTTTATCAGCCTGAATCTGCCCTCTCTTCCCTCTACCCGCGGCAGCATCGATTATGCCGCTTTCCAGAAAATGAAGCCGAAGGCTTTTTTCATTAACTGCAGCCGCGGTGACGTTGTTGTGGAAGCCGATCTGATTAAGGCTCTGCAGGAAGGCCTGATTTTGGGCGCCGGTCTGGACGTGTTCGATAAAGAACCGATCGAATACACCAATCCGATGCTTGAGATGGACAACGTGATCATGACTCCGCACACTGCCGCAACCACCCGTCAGGCAGTTGTACGCTGCTGTACCACCGCTGCACGCGGCATTATGGAGGTTATGAACGGAAAACCCATCACTTTCCCGGGTAACAAAATTGACTGACTTTACTCCCTCCCGTATTCGCTTTGAATACGGGAGATGCTTTTCCAAGACCCTTTTAGGCCTCCTGAAAGCCTCTGTCCCCTGTCTGCCGGATGAAATTTTTCCATGCCGAAACAGGCCGGAAATTTAATATTCTTTTGAATAAAATCCCGCAAAAAAATACATAAAAATGCAAATGGTAATTTGGAAGATATCATAAGCGAAATCCCGTTTTTTGTTAAAAATCACTTTATGAAATACGGAAAAATACATAAAAAGTCACGCTTTTTCAGCATCTCTTTCAACATAGTTGATTTTACAAAAAGCTATGGTATAATTGAAATAAAGAATGAGAAAGGCTTTTTGAGGGATATTATCTTTTTTGGAGAAACGCTTTCCCCTGCGCTCAAAACGGAACTGCACAGGTGTGCGGTACCGGCTGAGCTGGGCGGAATATAGGCAAAGAGAGGGAGACATATTATTGCGGTAAGGGGAGAGGAAATGAATGATTTAAAACACTGGAAGCACGCATTGCTGATTGCGGTTATCGTGACTTTTTCCTCTCAGTTGTATTTTAATTTCTTTACGGATAACTTTCGTATTTCAGCGGCTGTCATCTTGTTTCCTGTTTTACTCATGACGATCGCCAAGGATCAGAATTCCGCGGCGATTGGCTGTGTGACCGGCGCGATGGTGTTTGTGGTGCGTCTGTTCCTGATCAGCTCGGGGATTGCGCAGCTGCAGGACAATGTGACGGTTGCGCTGATCGGCGGTCTGTTTTATGTGGCCTATGGATTGCTGTTTTCGGTTTTCATTAAAAACAAGCACACGATTCCGTTTCAGCGGATGATCGTTGGGATGGTGCTCAGCGATTTCTGCGCCAATATTTTTGAAGTCGGGCTGCGTACAAGCATGCGGTACAACAGCCTTGATACACAGGTATACTTTTATCTATTTGGAATCGCGGTAGTTCGTACGATTATCGCGGGTTCTATTCTGCTTGGTGAGCAGAATTATCGTGCTCTTATGAAGAAAATGGAGCACGAAAACCGCTATCAGCGCCTGTACCTGATGACGACACGGCTGAAAAATGAAGTGTACTTCATGGAGAAAAATACCGATGAAATCGAGTCGGCGATGAGCAATGCCTATCGCCTGTATGAGAAGCTGTCGGGAATGGATTTACAGCCGGAACTGAAGAAAACGGCGCTTTCGATCGCCCGCGACGTCCACGAAATCAAAAAGGATTATATCCGTATCATGCAGGGAATACAAAAAGAGATTGACGAGCAGTACAGCGAAGAAGAGATGGGCATTCGCGATCTGCTGCAAATATTAAAGGAATCCACCTACCGCCTGCTGGAGGCCCGCAGACTCGATATTCAGCTGGATTTTCAGGTGAAGGATGAGTTTGTCACCTGCGATCACTACGCGCTGATGCTGGTTTTGATGAACCTGGTGAATAACGGCATCGAAGCGATTGAGAAAAAAGGACAAAAAGGCTGGATTCTTGTTTCTGTAGAGAAGCAGGGCGATCAGTTTTGGTTTACAGTAACCGATAATGGGCCCGGAATTCCGAAGAAAGATATGGACCGCATCTTTCAAATGGGATTTTCCACAAAGTTTGATGAAGAAACGGGGAATATCTACCGGGGGGTAGGTCTGTCCGGGGTACAGATGACGGTAGAGGAAAAATTCCACGGTTCCATAGAAGTGAAATCAGAGCTTGGGGTTGGAACGGAATTCCGTGTAATGATCCCCGCGGAAATGCTGGAGGAAGAAATTGTATGAATTTTTATATTGTAGAAGACGATTTGTCGGTGATCAATAATCTGGAAGATATTATTGAAAGCCATAATCTGGGCAGCGTGTGCGGCGATTCGGAGGGCAAGGCCCCCAACCCGGCAGAGATTATGGCGCTGAATCCCGATGTGGTGCTGGTGGATTTCCTGATGCCCAATGTGGATGGGATCCAGGTGGTATCGGCTCTGCGCGAAATGGGCAGCACTGCCAAGTGCATCATGATCTCGCAGGTTTCGAACAAAGAATTGATCATGAAGGCCTACAACGCAGGGGTAGACTTTTTTATCAGCAAGCCGATCAATGTGATTGAGATCAAGCGGGTGATTGAGAACATTACCCGGCAGATTCAGATGGAACAGACGCTGTCAAATATCCGCAAGATGTTTCAGGTGGATATGGGCGCCGCCCCAGCCGCAGAAAAGGATGACAAGGATACCCCAGTGCGCAGGCTGCAGTATATTCTCAATCAGCTTGGCATGTCCGGTGAAAAGGGCTCTAAAGACATCATCACCGTTTGCCAGTATCTGTATGATCATGAAAAAACCAGTATGGCCGAAGAGAACATCGGCAAGCTGTGCGAGATACTGAGCGATAATCCGAAAAGCATGGAGCAGCGAATTCGCCGTGCGATTGCAAAGGGTATGTCGAATCTGGCCAATCTGGGCATTGAGGATTTTATGAACGATACCTTTACACGGTATTCCAGCACCTTGTTCTCGTTTGAGGGCATCAAGACAGAGATGGATTTTATCCGCGGCAAGCGTTCCTCCGGCGGAAAGATCAACATTAAAAAGTTTATTAACGGTCTGCTGGTATTTATGGATCAATAACGAAGAAAAGCGCTGTCCTGATCGGGCGGCGCTTCTGCTATATTATTTGTCTTTGCTTCTGTGAGAAGTGTTTTTATTGAAGCGGAAGCCTTTCGTTCGCGCGCGAAGAGATTCTTTCTGCGGGATTTCCCGCGACGCGCGTGCCGGCGCAGTTTGCCTGCGGGTGTTCCGCCGCAGGGGTTCTGCTGACGCAGGGCTTGCCCCTCGTGCCGGGGCGGATTTACTTTTGCTACGAGGCGGCGTTAAGCAAAGGCTCGCCAAAGGACCCCTTTGGAATCCGCTTGGGGAACGATTCCCGACGGTGCAAACAAAAGTTGGCCGTAAGGCGTCGCTCCAATGAAAATACCCACTCTCCAGGATCTATCAAGAAATAAGCTTAGCAGTCTCGTCTGTCGGCGGGCATTTTCAGAGCGCTCTCGTTGGCTCGCAGTTTTTTGTACGGCTCCGCCGTGTTTTTTTCGCTGGCGCTAGCTTGCCCTTCGTATCAGAGCAGACACTTGATTTCGCGGAAAGGCGGCATCAGGCAAAGACCCTCTAAGGGGAATTTCGGGCCTTTCCCTCCTTGGCCTCCACTTCAAACGACCAAAGGCGGTGTCTTGACGAATCGTTGCTTCTTTTTGCAAGAAAGAGGCCCACCTTGACCTTAGGAGAAAGGCTGCGCCAGCGGAAGTCACACGGAGAGTCCATAAAGACAAATACAATGATTTTATGATAGAAGGCTGTTTTCGCGTGAAAACAGTCAGCGCACACGCGACGAATGGAGCGCGAAGCGGAAGCTTTTCTCCGCGCTGCCTCGCGACCTATAGGCAGGCTCAGCCTGTCGCGCTGCTTCGCGACCTGTGTGCGGGCTCAGCCTGCCGGCTTTTCCCTTTTCATTATAATATAGAATATCAGAGGGAGTTCGCCACACAATTAGAAAACCCAGGCACTTCCAACGGAGAATGGAAATGCCTGGGTTTTCTTCAGTTAGCATGGTGAAATCAAATTAATAGGTATAGAAACCTTTGCCGGTTTTTCTTCCCAGCACGCCGCCGCGAACCATTTTACGCAGCAAGGGATGCGGGCGGTATTTGGTGTCGCCAGTCTCGGACTGGAGAACCTCCATGATCGCAAGGCAAATGTCCAGGCCGATCAAATCTCCCAGAGCCAGCGGGCCCATGGGGTGGTTTGCACCCAGTTGCATCGCGGTGTCAATATCTTCGGCAGAGGCGGTGCCGTCTGCGTAAATACCAATTGCTTCGTTGATCATCGGAACCAGGATGCGGTTTACAATAAAGCCTGCGGCATCCTTCGCGATAACCGGGGTCTTGCCAATTTCCTTGGCAATTTCAGAAATGCGGTCAACCAGATCCTGCGGAGTATTCAGGCCGACTACGATTTCAATCAGCTTCATGACAGGGGCCGGGTTGAAGAAGTGCATGCCGATCACGGGGCGGTCCAGCTTGGAGGACAGCTCTGTTACGGACAGAGAGGATGTATTGGTGGAGAAGATGGTCTCCTTTTTGCAGATGCCCTGCAGAGCCAGGAACAGCTCGCGTTTGGCCTGCATATTTTCAATCGCAGCTTCCACAACCAGGTCGCAGTCTGCAACCTTTTCTTTCAGGCCGGTGGTGATTTTCGAGAGGATTGCATCCTTCTTCGATTCTTCCATCTTTCCTTTGGAAACGAGCTTTTCCAAATTTGCCTGAATTTTCTTTTTGCCATTTTCAGCAAAGCTTTCCTGAATGTCGCACAGAACGACTTCGTAGCCCTCTGTGACGGCGAAAGCCTGAGCAATACCGGAGCCCATGGTTCCGGCGCCGATTACGCCAACTTTCATGTGAATGACCTCCTGTTTCTATCATTTCTCCTCCCGCGGGTAGCCGTTGTACTGGCGTGTCTCCCTCGGGCAGATAACAGGTGCTTCGGAGCCGGGCGAAACCCGCCCGGGCGGCGGAGAACCATTCGAACCAAATGAAACGGGAGCGCCCGGGCGGATTGCTCCGCGCAGGACGCTTGACCGAACAGTGATTTATTAAGAACCTCACGCCGTGAATGGCAACAAGCTGTCAACGGCTGAAAGAACCTTCAAACTGGAAGCGGAGATATGTTTGCCGCTTGAGAATGAAACGTTTGGTTCCTTACAGATTCTTAAATTATAAGGCTTCCACGATGGTGGAAACGCCCATGCCGCCGCCTACGCACAGAGTGGCAAGGCCCTTACCGCCGCCGCGGCGCTGCAGCTCATACAGCAGGGTGCAGAGGATACGACAGCCGGAAGCGCCAACGGGATGGCCGATCGCGATCGCGCCGCCGTTCGGGTTGACCTTCTCTTTGTTCCACTTCAGCTCCATGCCTACGGCCAGAGCCTGTGCGGCAAATGCTTCGTTGGCTTCGATGACTTCCATCTCGTCGATACCCATGTTGAGCTTTGTGAGCAGCTTCTGGGTGGAGAAGGCAGGTCCAATGCCCATGATTGCCGGGTCTACACCGGCCCAGGAGCCGCCAACCCATCTGGCGATGGGTTTTACGCCCAGTTCTTTCGCCTTTTCGGCGCTCATAACGATCACAGCGGCAGCGCCGTCATTAATGCCGGAAGCATTCGCGGCGGTAACAGTGCCGTCCTTCAGGAATGCGGGCTTCAGGCCGCTGATGCCCTCAACCGTTACACCTGCGCGAGCCTGTTCGTCGGTAGAGAATACCGTTACAGCGCCCTTTTTGCCGGGGATCTCCAGCGGAGCGATTTCGGCGTCGAACTTGCCGGCCTTCTGTGCGGCTTCGCATTTATTCTGGCTCCATGCAGCAAATTCATCCTGCATTTCGCGGGTAATGCCGTATTTCTTCGCCACGTTTTCCGCGGTTACACCCATGTGGTAGTCGTTGAACGCATCCCACAGAGCATCGTTTACCATGGTATCAACGATCTTGTTGTTGTTCATGCGGTAGCCGAAACGAGCCTGCTGCAGCGCATAAGGAGCAGCGGACATGTTTTCCATACCACCGGCGATGACGACGTCCGCTTCACCGGCACGGATGCGGGAAGCAGCAACGTTCACGCTCTGCAGACCAGAGCCGCAAACCTGGTTCAGGGTCAGCGCGGGAACCTCCTGCGGCAGACCTGCAAAAATAGCAGCCTGGCGAACCACGTTCTGGCCCAGGCCAGCCTGGATAACGCAGCCCATGAGGACTTCATCTACGTCAGAACCTTTAATGCCGGCTCTTTTCAAAGCCTGCTCAATTACAAATGCGCCAAGGCGAGGCGCCGGTACGCCGACAAGGCTTCCTCCGAATTTACCAACTGCCGTTCTAACGGCACCTGCCAATACGATTTCTGTTGCCATAATGGTGCTAACCTCCTAAATTTTTTGGTGGGGTCACTCCGCCGCAAAACCAAGAATGCACTGCGGATTTTGAAATCAAAGACACCTGCCAAACATTTCACAATAAGGAATTCATTCTGAATCATGGAATCAATTCATACCTATTATCTCACTATCCAGACCAAAACACAAGGGCCGTCTGACTGGTTTTTTTAACAAAATGAATTTTGCTTTTTTAGTATTTTTGTCGTTTTCTAGACGCAGGGGGAATATTTTGCATGAGCTTGGTAAAAGAACAATTGCATATTGTGAAATTATCTTGTATGATGATAACCGTATTTTGAGCAAAATGATTTGGAAATCGTGAAAAACCAACCAGAAACGATTCATTATCATAAAAGAGGAGGTATTGAAATGGTACAAAGCTTGATACGTGCAATGGAGGTTCTCGAGCACCTGCGAAAAGCAGATAAATCCTGTTCGCTTGCAGAGCTGTCGCAGATGTCCGGCCTGCCGTCGAGCACGGTCCACCGGATTTTGCAGACCTTTTGCAGCGCGAACTATGTGTCTCGCGACCCCAAAACACATCTTTATCGGCTGGGTACTGCCCTGATTCCGCTGGGAATGGCGGCGACAAGACGGCTGCGGCTGAGTGATTCCGCGAAGCCTGTGCTGAAGGACCTGATGAAAATCACTAAGGAAGATGTTTTCCTGATTATTATATCCGGCTATAGGGGCATGGTACTCGAAAAAGTAGAGGGCCCGAATCCCCTGAAGGTGATCGAGCGCTTCGGCAACGAGGTGGACCTGCACTACGGCGGCAGCCGGCGTGCTCTGCTGGCCTTTCAGTCGGACAGCTTCATTCGCGGCTATATTCAGGAGCATCTGCGCGATGAGCCGGGATTTACTCCGGAAGAAGAAAAGAAGCTTTTGAGCAGTCTGCTGCGCATACGCGAGGAAGGGGTTGCAATTTCCCGTGGGGAATATATTCCAGATGCAGTGGGGATCGGTGCGCCGGTGTTCGATATGAACGGCAAAGCGGTCGCTTCTATCGGTCTGATCGCCCCGCAATCACGCACCTCCAGAGCGCAGGAAGAGGAGTTCAAAGTACTCGTAAAGCAGCATGCAGCCCAGTTATCTACTTTATTAGGGTTTGTCCAAAAATGACAATAATCCACTGCCATTTTTATTTAAAATAAAAAATCAATGTCTTGTTTTTTTATTGACACACAATTCAATTGATGCTATCATTTATTGAGAAAATTCCAAAAAATGAAATGAATTTCATAATACGGGAAACCAAGAGGGGGGATTTAGAGCATGCCAGTTGAGCAATTATTGCCGCTGTTGTTCTCAGGACTGACCGTGATACTGACGATTGCTATTCTTTCAACGCTGACCAAGATCAAAGCTGCGGTGGAAGAGTTGGCAGCAAGGCCTGTTGTGGCACCGGCGCCGCAGCCTGTGGACGATGGAACAGATGAGATTTATGCGGTTATTATGGCCACAATCAGCGAGGATTTGCAGATTCCGCTGGATCAGCTGCAGTTTAACAGCATCAGAGAGTGTTAACACAAGAGAGCATCCGTTGTTTCAAAAGAATTATGTTGTGATAGGAGAGACCGATTATGAAATACTTGGCAAGAGTCAATGGCAAAGCATATGAGGTGGATGTGGAGCGCGCTCCCTCCGCTTACAAACCGATTCCCAGAGGAATCTACACTGGTGAGCTTCAGGCGGCTCCGGCCCCGGTAGCGGCTCCCGTAGCAGCTCCCGCCCCTGTAGCGGCTGCTTCGGCTCCCGCTCCCGCAGCAGCTCCTGCCCCTGCAGCAGCTCCCGCTCCCAAGAAGGCTCCCGCAGCAGCGGCGGCTGGCGACACCTCCGTTAACTGCCCCATGCCTGGAACCATCCTGCAGGTAAAGGTTTCCGAAGGTCAGGCAGTCAAAGCTGGCGATACCCTGTTCGTCCTCGAGGCGATGAAGATGGAAAACGAGATCGTTGCTCCCTGCGACGGTACTGTGAAGAGCATTTCCGTCAACAAGGGCGATGCGGTACAGTCCAACGATCAGCTGGCTATTGTTGGCTGATTCTCCCCCCTCAGTTTTATATTTGCTGCCGGAGTTATCCGGCTTGCGCTGAAGTAACGGCTCGCAGGTTCTTATCGTGGAATGCATTCTAAGATGTGGATGATTCACGGAAGAATCCAGTGCGGGCTTTTCAGCGGGTTTTATGAGGTTGCAAACAGAGGCGGATTTGTGCGTTTCCTGAAAATACAGCTTGGCAAACCGGAGTTTCTGTGTTAAAATATACAGTAAGCGTAGGTGGCTTGTCCAAAAATTAACAAATCGGCTATTTCGCTGTATTTTTTCGATTTTTTCTGTTTTTTTCGGTAACTGCAAATAAATTCTGCCTTTTACAGTCCAAATTATTCTTATTTGAAAAAGGAGGCACCTGTCAATGGCTGAGCACGGTTACTCAATGCCCTCGTACTTTAAAAATATGCCGATTATTGGTTCGGCAAACCCCCAGGTGAACGCGGAAAACGAAGAAGAATTCCGCAAAGTAGAAAAGGAAATCGCAGATAAGATTGCCGAAATGCGCGAAAGCGGCCGTTCCGACGAATCTCTGCATCAGTCCGGCCAGATGACCGCTACCGACCGTATTGAGGCTCTGGTAGATCCCGGTTCGTTCCTGCCCCTGAACAGCCTGTATGATCCGGAGAGCAACTCTACCGGCAGCACCGGCATCATCAAGGGCCTGGGCAAAATCCGCGGCAAATGGGCGATGATCATCGCTTCCGATAACAAAAAGCTGGCCGGCGCTTGGGTCGCAGGTCAGGCGGACAATCTGCTCCGTGGTTCCGATACCGCGAAATGCCTGAATGTCCCGCTCGTCTACATCCTGAACTGCTCCGGCGTTAAGCTCGACGAGCAGGAGAAGGTATACGCAAACCGCCGCGGCGGCGGTACCCCCTTCTTCCGCAACGCGGATCTGCAGCAGAACGGCATTCCGGTCATCGTAGGCATCTACGGCACCAACCCGGCCGGCGGCGGATACCACAGCATCAGCCCCACCATCCTGATCGCTCATGAGAAAGCCAACATGGCAGTCGGCGGCGCCGGCATCGTGGGCGGCATGAACCCGAAGGGCTATGTGGATGAAGAGGCCGCTCAGGCGCTGATCGAGGCAACCAAGAAGCAGGTGAACGACCCGCCCGGAAACGTTGCGATTCACTACGGTGAGACAGGCTTCTTCCGTGAGGCTTACACCGAGGAAATGGGCGTTCTCGAAGCGATTCAGAAGTATATGGATGATATCCCGGCGTACAATCCGGAGTTCTTCCGTGTGGACTACCCGCAGGAGCCCAACTTTGAGCCCAGCGAGCTGTACAGCGTCCTGACGATGAACACCAAGCGCCCCTACAATGTAGAGAACATCCTTGGCCGTATTTTCGACGGCAGCCAGTTCGACGAGTACAAGAAGGGCTACGGCCCCGAGATCATCACCGGTATCGCCAAGGTAAACGGCCTGCTGGTTGGTGTCATCGCGAACTATCAGGGCATCCTGATGAACTACCCCGAGTATAAAGAGAACAGCGTCGGCGTTGGCGGAAAGCTGTATCGCCAGGGCCTGATCAAGATGAACGAGTTCGTTACCCTGTGCGGCAGAGACCGTCTGCCCATCGTCTGGTTCCAGGATACCACCGGTATCGACGTCGGCAACGACGCGGAAAAAGCAGAGCTGCTCGGCCTCGGCCAGTCTCTGATTTATTCCATCCAGTCCTCCAAGGTGCCGCAGATCGAAATCACCCTGAGAAAGAGCACCGCTGCTGCCCACTATGTCATGGGCGGCCCGCAGGGCAACGATACCAACGCCTTCACCCTGGGCACCGCGGCCAGCGAAGTGAACGTGATGCACGGCGAAACCGCCGCTGCCGCCATGTATTCCCGCCGCCTGGTGAAAGACGCCAAGGCCGGCAAGGATCTGAAGCCCACCATCGACAAGATGAACGAGATGATCGAAGAGTACCGCATTAAATCCGGCCCGCTGTTCTGCGCTCAGCACGGCTTCCTGGATGAGATCATCGAGCTGACCAAGATCAGAGAGTACGTGATTGCGTTTGCTGAGTCTGCTTACCAGAATCCGCGTTCGTTCTGCGCGTTCCATCAGATGCTTCTGCCCAGAGCGATCCGCGACTACAACAATGTATTCGCAAAAGCAGTTGAAAAATAATTCGGTTTCCGCCTGAGGCAGGAAATCGTGAATCGGGATTCCGGCGCATCGCCCAGTCAATCAAACAGTGTGGTATCCACCCTTACAAGTTGATGAAAGGAGTGCGCCGGGATTTTCCTTGATTCCCGGCTGAACAGGCCGGGCCCCGGCGAGGAAGCGACGCTTCACGCCGTCGGAGAATATTTCCGGAGCACCGGGAGCTCGGGGCGGGCCGCATCAGGCAGCCGGTTATCCGGGCACAGCATTATCTTTTGGATGAGGAGCTAAAATATGGATTGGAAAGATCTGTACGCGCAGCGAAAAATGACCGCAGAGGAAGCGGTGGCCCGCGTTCGTTCCGGCGACAGAGTCGTAACACCCAACGCGGCGGGCGCGCCGGTTCATTTGATCAATGCACTGGTTGCGCGAAAAGACGATCTGAAGAACGTAGAAATTGCCCACATGGTACCTTTGGCAAAAGCACCGTACGCTGCGCCGGAGATGGAAGGGCACTTTATCCACAACTCCATTTTTGTAGGAGGCTCGACCCGGGCCACCATTGAGGCGGGCATCGGTGACTATACGCCCTGCTTTTTCCACAAGGTGCCCGAGCTGTTCGATACCACTCTGCCGGTGGATGTGGCTTTGATCCACGTTTCCGCCCCCGACGAGCACGGCTATTGCAGCTACGGCGTAACGGTGGACTACGAAAAGCATGCCGCGGAAGTGGCAAAGCTGGTCATCGCGCAGGTGAATGAGAATATGCCCCGCACGCTGGGCGACTGCTTCATTCATGTGAGCGAAATAGACTGCATTGTGGAGTGCAACGATCCGATTCTCGAACTTGGCGCCCCCAAAATTACCGAGATTGAAAAGAAGATCGGCGGCCACTGCGCCGAGCTGATCAAGGATGGAGATACCCTGCAGCTGGGAATCGGTGCGATTCCGGACGCAGTGCTCCTGTTCCTCAAAGAAAAAAAGGATCTCGGTATCCATACGGAAATGTTCTCGGACGGCGTGGTCGAGCTGGTGGAAGCCGGCGTGATCAACAATTCCAAAAAGACGCTGCACAAAGGGAAGAGCGTTGCAACCTTCCTGATGGGTACACGGCGTCTGTACGATTATGTTCATAACAATCCGGCGGTGGAAATGTACCCCGTCAATTATGTCAATGACCCTGTTGTCATCGCGAAGAACGACAATCTGGTGTCGATCAACTCCTGCGTACAGATCGACCTGCTGGGCCAGGTGGTATCCGAAAGTATCGGGCCGGTGCAGATCAGCGGCGTGGGCGGGCAGATCGACTTCATCCGCGGCGCTTCCATGAGCCGCGGCGGGCGTTCGATTCTGGCGATGAACTCCACGGCGGCGGGCGGCAAGGTTTCCAAAATCGTGCCGTTTATCGATCCGTGGTCGGCGGTAACCACCTCCCGCAACGACGTTCAGTATGTTGTGACGGAGTACGGAATCGCGGAGCTGCGCGGACACACGATGCGTGACAGAGCGCGCAGCCTGATTGAGATTGCCCACCCGGATTTCCGTGATCCCTTGAAAGAGGAATTCGAAAAGCGTTTCCATACAAAATATTAAGAAGAAAAACAAGAGGCCCTGCCGAATGCCGCAGGGAACAGTCAGGAGGGACACAGATGAGTCTGGTTACATTTGAAGCAAAGCATGACAATCTCATCGGGATTCTGACCATGAACCGGCCCCAGGCGCTCAACGCGGTAAACCTGGAGGTTATGAAGGATCTGGAACAAGCACTGGAGCAGGCGAAGCAAAGCGGTATCCGCTGTCTGATCATCACCGGAGCCGGTGAGAAGGCTTTCGTAGCCGGTGCAGACATTGGCGAAATGCGCAATCTGACAAAGCCGCAGGGCGAAGAATTCGGCCTGCTCGGCGACAGGATTTATCATCTGGTAGAGCAGTTCCCCGCCCCTGTGATCGCGGCGGTCAACGGCTTTGCTCTGGGCGGCGGCTGCGAGCTTTCTCTCGCGTGCGATATCCGCCTTGCGTCTGAAAAAGCGGTGTTCGCGCTTCCCGAGGTGGGCCTTGGCATCACTCCCGGTTGGGGCGGCATGCAGAAGCTTGCCAGGGCAATCGGCCCCGGCAAAGCGAAGGAACTGGTATTTACCGCCGGCAGAGTGAAGGCCGAAGAGGCTCTCTCAATCGGCCTGGTCAATGCGGTGTACGCGCCCGAAGAACTGCTTGCAAAAGCGGAAGAACTGGCGCTGAAGATCGCCGCAAACGCTCCGGTGGCTGTGCAGAATGCAAAGCGCGCCATGAACGAGAGCGTTGGCCTTGGTTTGTGGGAGGCTGCCGAGCTGGAGGCAAAATACTTTGGCGATTGTTTTGAAACCCAGGATCAGCGGGAAGCGATGGGCGCGTTTGTGGAGAAACGTAAGCCCGCGCCGTTCGTTGGCAAATAAATCTTTCAACAATTAAAAATCAGGGGGATCGATATGAATTTTGAGCTGAACAACGAGCAGTCGATGGCTCGGGAAATGTTCGCGGCCTTTGCAGAAAAGGAAGTAAAGCCCTTAGCTCACGACATTGATGAGGAAGAGCGCTTTCCGGCAGAGACTGTTGAAAAAATGAAGAAGTACGGCTTTTTCGGCATTCCGTATCCGAAAGAGCTCGGCGGCCAGGGCTGCGATGTTCTGACCTACATCATGTGCGTAGAAGAGCTTTCCAAGGTTTGCGGCACAACGGGCGTTATCGTTTCCGCACACACCTCTCTTTGTGCTGACCCGATCTACAAGTACGGCACCAAAGAGCAGAAGGAAAAATATCTGGTACCGCTTGCTTCCGGCAAAAAGATCGGCGCGTTCGGTCTGACCGAGCCTGGCGCGGGCACCGATGCTTCCGGCCAGCAGACCAAGGCTGTGCTGGACGGTGACCACTATGTCCTCAACGGCAGCAAGATTTTCATCACCAACGGCGGCGTAGCCGACATTTATGTCGTGTTCGCCATGACCGATAAGTCCAAGGGCGTGAAGGGCATCTCCGCGTTTATCGTAGAGAAGGAATTCCCGGGCTTCTCCATCGGCAAAAAGGAGAAGAAGATGGGTATCCGCGGCTCCGCTACCACTGAGCTGGTATTTGAGAACTGCATCGTTCCCAAAGAGAACCTGCTCGGCCAGGAGGGCAAGGGCTTTTCCGTTGCCATGACTACGCTGGACGGCGGCCGTATCGGCATCGCCGCACAGGCACTGGGCATCGCCGAGGGCGCTTTGGACGAGACGATCAAGTATGTCAAAGAGAGAAAGCAGTTTGGCCGTTCCATCGCTGCGTTCCAGAACACTCAGTTCCGTATTGCAGACATGAAGACGAAGATTGACGCTGCGCAGCTGCTCGTTTACCGTGCGGCGATGCTCAAGCAGGCCGGCGCGAAGTTCTCTACTGAGGCTGCAATGGCGAAGCTGTTTGCGGCAGAAACCGCTATGGCGGTTACCACCGAGTGCGTACAGCTGTTCGGCGGCTACGGCTACACCAGAGAGTATCCCGTGGAGCGCATGATGCGCGACGCGAAGATCACCGAAATTTATGAAGGCACCAGTGAAGTGCAGCGCATGGTTATTTCCAACGCGCTTTTGAAATAAGGGGGGGCACGCAGTGAATATCGTTGTAAGCATCAAGCAGGTTCCGGATACCAATGAGGTAAAGCTGGACCAGGCGACAGGAACCCTGATTCGTGAAGGCGTTCCCAGCATTATCAATCCGGACGACAAGGCTGGCCTTGAGGCTGCCCTCCGTTTGAAAGACCAGGTCGGCGCGCATGTTACCGTTCTGACCATGGGCCCGCCCCAGGCGGCCATCGCTCTGCGCGAGGCTCTGGCAATGGGCGCTGATGAAGCAATCCTCGTGACCGACCGCGCATTCGGCGGCGCTGACACCTGGGCTACTTCTTCCACTCTGGCTTCTGCGATTGCGAAGCTGGATTATGATCTCATCATCACCGGCCGTCAGGCCATCGACGGCGATACCGCACAGGTTGGCCCGCAGATCGCCGAGCACCTCGGCCTGCCCAACGTCAGCTATGCGGAAGAGCTGTGGGTGGAAGGCGATACCCTCAAGGTAAAGCGCCAGTATGAAGATCGCTATCACATCATTCGCGTCAAAACCCCCTGCCTGATTACCGCTTTGGCCGAAATGAATGAACCCCGCTATATGACTCCCGGCGGCATTTTCGACGCCTTCCAGAAAGAAATCACCGAGTGGCACAGAGCCGACCTCGATGTTGACGACAGCAACATCGGCCTGAAGGGTTCTCCTACCCGCGTGAAGAAGTCCTTTACCAAGGCTGTTAAAGGACAGGGCACCGTTGTAACGATGGAGCCCGAAGAGTCAGCGAACTGGCTGACCGACCGTCTGCGTGAAAAATTCATTCTGTAGTAGGAAAGTGGTGAGGAATTATGAGTAACGAAGCATATAAGGGAATATTCGTATTTGCCCAGCAGGTGGACGGAAAACTGTCCAACGTTGCGCTGGAGCTGATCGGCAAAAGCAAAGCTTTGGCCAAAGATCTGAACACAGAAGTTACCGCCGTTGTTCTGGGTAACAAAATCGGCCATCTGCCGGAGCAGCTGGGCCGTTATGGCGCGGACCGCGTTGTCATCGCGGAGGATCCGATTCTGGAAACTTATACCACCGAGCCTTATGCGCATGTTATTACCGAAATCGTGAAAAAATATCAGCCTGAGATCGTTCTGTATGGCGCAACCGCCATCGGCCGTGACCTGGCTCCCCGTATTTCCGCCAGAGTACACACCGGCCTGACCGCCGACTGCACCTCGCTGGAAATCGAAGAGGGTACCGGCAACCTGCTGATGACCCGCCCCGCATTCGGCGGCAACATCATGGCGACCATCGCCTGCGCGGACTTCCGTCCCCAGATGGCGACCGTTCGCCCCGGCGTTATGCAGCGCCTGACTCCCGTAGACAACGCTCACCCGGTGGTAGATACTTTCTCTGTTCCGGATCTGGCCGAGCATGTCAACGTGGAAGTTGTTGAAGTGATCAAGAAGGTCAGCGAGAAGATGGACATTCAGGAAGCCAACGTTCTGGTTTCCGGCGGACGCGGCATGGGCGGCCCCGAGAATTTCAAGCTCCTCGAGGACCTGGCAGAAGTTTTGGGCGGCACAGTTTCCTCCTCCCGTACTGCGGTTGACGCAGGCTGGGTTGAGAAAGACCGCCAGGTTGGCCAGACCGGTAAAACGGTTCGCCCGAACCTGTATATTGCCTGCGGCATTTCCGGCGCCATTCAGCACTTGGCTGGCATGGAAGAGTCCGATGTGATCATCGCGATCAACAAAGATCCCAGCGCTCCCATCTTTGAGGTGGCGGACTACGGCGTTGTGGGTGACGTGATGAAGATCCTGCCGCTGTTCACAGAGCAGGTAAGAAAAGCTAAGGAAGAAAAAAGCAACGCCTGATTTACTTTAGGCTCTCAGTACGGCAGCGCGCAAGGATTTTTGCATCTGGAGGCTTCCGCGCCGCCGCGCGGGCTTTCCCCGGCCCGATGCGAATCTGCGCGCGCTGCTGCGCTGAAAATTGCTTTTTTTCAGATGGAGCCGACCGGTTCTGCCAGCCGATTCCATCCATCATACTTATATTGGAGGTTTTACCGTGGGAAAAGTGTATACGCTATCTGAAGCAGTAGCCAAATTCGTAGACGACGGTGACAGTATCGCAATCGGTGGCTTCACCACTAACAGAAAACCCTTTGCCGCCGTCCATGAAATCCTCAGACAAGGGAAAAAGGACTTTATTTTGAATGCGGGTGCCAACGGCGGTGACGCGGATCTGCTCATCGGCTGCGGGCGCGTCAAGGCGTACATCAACTGCTACACCGCAAACTCCGGCTACACCAACGTATCAAGACGGTTCCGCGCAGCGATTGAAAACGGCGACATCCTTTTTGAGGACTACTCACAGGATGCTGTTATGCTGATGTTCCATGCCGCTGCTCTGGGGTTCCCCTATGTTCCCAGCCGTCTGATGATGGGTACCGGCCTTGCTGATAAGTGGGGCATCTCCAAGGAGATCAGAAAGACCATCGACAAACTGCCCGATGAAAAGTTCGTCATTGAGCAAAATCCCATGAAGCCCGAAGAGAAGCTGCTGCTCCTGCCTGTGCCGGAGATTGACGTTGCCGTCATCCATGTGCAGATGGCTTCCCCCGACGGAACCTGCCGCATTCTGGGCGACGAGTTCCAGGATACCGATATTGCGGGCGCTGCGAAGAAGGTCATTGTTACCTGCGAAGAGCTGGTATCTGATGAGTACATCCGCCGCGATCCCAACGCAAACACCATCCCCGGCTTCTGCGTGGATGCCGTTGTTCATACGCCGCACGGTGCGCATCCGTCCCAGTGCTACGACTACTATGACTACGATTCCAAATATTATAAAGAATACGATGTTGCCTCCAAAACACAGGAAGCATTCGATGCTTTCTGCCAGGAGTGGGTATTCTCCACCCCGACACACGCGGATTACCTCAACAAGGTAGGCGGCGCAAGGCTGGCCAACCTCAAGGTCGTTCCGGGTCTCGGCTACCATGTTGATATGACGGCACAGGCAAAGGAGGAGAAGAAGTAATGGCAAACTATACGAATTACACCAACAAAGAAATGCAGGCAATTACGATTGCCCGCGCGATCACCAACGATCATATCGCGATTGTTGGAACAGGGCTTCCTCTCATCGGCGCAACTGTTGCCAAGAAGATATTTTCCCCCGGCTGCACACTCATTGTTGAGAGCGGCCTGATCGACTGCGATCCCATTCAGGTTCCCACCTCTGTCGGTGACTGCCGCTTCATGGCACACTGCGCGGTGCAGTGGCCTCCGGTTCGCTACATTGGCTTCCAGGCGAACGAGTGGCTGAAAGACAGAGACAGAATGATCGCCTTCATCGGCGGCGCTGAAATTGACCCCTACGGCAATGTCAACTCCACCTCCATGGGCGATTACAATCACCCCACCACCCGTTTCTCCGGCTCTGGCGGAGCGAATGGTATCGCAACGTATGTCGATACTGTTCTCATGATGCAGCACGAAAAGCGCCGCTTCACTGAGAAGATCGATTACATTACCAGCCCCGGCTGGATGGACGGCGGCCTCGACGGACGCAAGAAGGCAGGCCTGCCCCAGAACCGCGGCCCGCTGATGGTTGTTACCGACAAGGGCGTCATGAAGTTTGACGAAACCACCAAGAGAATGTATCTGGCAGGCTACTACGAGTCCTCCTCCATTGAAGAGATCGTAGAGAACACCGGTTTTGAGATCGACACCTCCAGAGCAGAGCTGCTGGCTCCGCCTTCGCCGGAAGTCATCAAGGCGATCCGCGAAGAGATCGATCCCGGCCAGGTATTCATCAAAGTTCCGAAAGAGTAATTATATTCTATTTCATTCTTTGCACTGCAGCGGAGCCTTGTTTGGGGCTCCGCCGGCGGCGCAGAGTTTTTGAATGTTTGGCGGTTTCAGGCCGGTTTGGTTTGGAACGCCGATTCCCGGTTCAAAAAAGTCAATTGGTAGGAAGGTTACTATGGAAGCAAAGTATACGTTAGGCATTGACGTTGGTTCCACCACGTCTAAATGTGTGATTGTGAAAGACGGGCAGGAAATCGTCAGTAAATCTCTGGTTTCAGTGGGCGCCGGTACCAGCGGCCCCGAACGCGCGATCAAAGAGGTGCTGGATAACTGCGGAATGAAAAAAGAGGACATGAGCTTTATTCTTGGCACCGGCTATGGGCGTAATTCGCTTGACATCGTGGATGACCAGATGAGTGAGCTGAGCTGTCATGCAAAAGGCGCATACTACCTGTTTCCGGAGGTCCACACTGTCATTGATATTGGTGGACAGGACATGAAAGTGCTCCAGATTGACAATGGCGTTATGGTCAATTTCCAGATGAACGACAAGTGTGCTGCCGGCACAGGGCGTTTCCTCGATGTAATGGCCCGTGTGCTGGAGGTCAATGTCGCCGAACTGGGTGATCTGGGTGCAAAGTCCACCAAGCGGGTAGCGATCAGCTCTACCTGTACGGTTTTCGCCGAGAGTGAAGTGATCAGTCAGCTGGCACAGGGCAGTGAGGTATGCGATATCATCAACGGTATCCATCACTCTATCGCCGCCCGTATGAGCGGTTTGGCCCGCCGTGTCGGCGTGCGCGACCAGGTCGTCATGACCGGCGGTGTTGCGCAGAATGCTGGTGTTGTTGCAGCGCTGGAAGAGGAGCTCGGCCATAAGGTCTACACCTCTCCTCTGGCTCAGTATGCCGGTGCGCTTGGCGCCGCATTGTTCGCGTACCAGAAGGCGACCCGTAAGAAATAGTACAAAGCAATTGAATGATTTTTCGTCGGTGTGGGGGCTCCCCACACGTTAGAAACCCTTTTTTGATCTTAATTATAAAGGAGCGAGTGAACTATGGCAGAAATAGAAAAGACAGCACCCGCTGAGCAGACTGCTCCCGCAGCTGCAGCGCCTGCCAAGAAACCTGCAAAACCCGCCAGCCCCGGTGTAACTGCTCTGCGTAAAGTCGTTTCCGATGTTTATGCTGGTGCATGGGAAGCAAAGAAAGCGGGCCGCCCGGTAGGTTGGTCTTCTTCCAAATTCCCCTGCGAAATCGCAGAAGTCCTTGACCTGGCCGTTGTATATCCCGAGAACCAGGCCGCCGGTATCGCCGCGCAGCATGACGGCGAGCGTTTATGTGAGGCTGCCGAGAACCTGGGCTTCGATGCTGATATCTGTGGTTATGCCCGTATCAGCCTGGCCTATGCTTCCGGCGTGGAAACAACCAACGTGTCCCGTCAGATGCCGCAGCCTGACTTTGTTCTGTGCTGCAACAACATCTGCAACTGCATGACGAAATGGTACGAGAACATTGCTCGTATGCACAACATTCCGCTCATCATGATTGACGTTCCCTACAACAACACCACTCACGTAGACGAGAGCCAGGTGGCATACATTCGCGCCCAGTTCGAGGACGCAATCAAGCAGCTGGAAAAGATCTCCGGCAATAAGTTTGATGAGAAGAAGTTTGAGCAGGTATGCGCAAACGCAAATCGCACCGCGAAGGCATGGCTGAAGGTCTGTGACTATTGCCAGTACGAGCCCTCCCCGATGTCTGGTTTCGATCTGTTCAACCACATGGCGGACGTTGTTACCGCCCGCGGCAAGGAATCCACCGCCGAAGCGTTTGAGCTGCTGGCAACCGAGCTGGAGGAACACGTGAAGAATGGTACCTCCACCCTGCCGTTTGAAGAGAAATACCGCATTATGTTCGAGGGTATTCCCTGCTGGCCTGATCTGAAGGCGCTGTTTAAGCCCCTGAAGGGCAGCGGCCTGAACGTAACCGCTGTTGTGTACGCACCTGCGTTTGGTTTCGTATACGACGGACTGGATGATCTGTGTCGTGCATACTGCAAAGCCCCGAACAGCGTTTGCCTGGAACAGGGTGTTGAATGGCGTGAGGGCCTCTGCCGCGATAATAAGGTAGACGGCGTTCTGGTTCATTACAACCGCAGCTGCAAGCCGTGGTCCGGCTATATGCCCGAAATGCAGCGCCGCTTTACCGCCGACTTGGGCATTCCCTGCGCCGCGTTCGACGGCGACCAGGCGGATCCCCGTAACTTCAATGCCGCTCAGTACGAAACACGCGTACAGGGCCTTGTTGAAGCGATGGAAGCAACCAAAGCTGCGAAGGAGGGCTAACGAACATGAGTATCGAATCGATTATCAGTGAGCTGGCCAGTGTTGCTGCACATCCCGGAAAGCAGCTGGCAGATTTTAAAGCACAGGGCAAAAAAGTGATCGGCATTCTGCCCTACTATGCGCCCGAAGAGCTCGTTTATGCCGCAGGCATGGTTCCCATGGGCATCTGGGGCAGCAACGATAAGACCATTTCCATGGCGAAGGAATACTGCGCAACGTTCTACTGCACCATCGCGCAGCTGGGCCTCGAAATGCTGCTGGATGGCACGCTCGATCAGCTTGACGGCGTGATCACCCCCACCATTTGCGATACCCTGCGCCCGATGAGCCAGAACATCCGCGTGGCGATGGCCAAGTACGAGAAAATGCCCACCATCTTCCTGGCACATCCCCAGAACCGTAAGCCCGCTTACGGCCTGAAATTCTGTGTGGATCAGTACACCAACATCAGAAAAGCGCTGGAAGAAATCAGCGGCGCTCCGATTACGGACGAAGCGATTCAGAACGCGATTAAGGTATACAACAAGAGCCGTGCTGCCCGCCGCGAGTTTGTAAAGCTTGCAAGCGAGCACTGCGATGTGATCACCCCCACAAAACGCAGCGCGGTGCTGAAGGCTTCCTGGTTCATGCTCAAGGATGAGTACACCGAGAAGCTCGAAGCGCTCAACGAAGAGCTGGGGAAACTGCCTGCCTGTGACTGGAAGGGCGTGAAGGTTGTCACCAGCGGTATCATCTGTGATAATCCGACCCTCCTCAAGATTTTTGAGGACAACAACGTTGCGATTGCTGCGGATGACGTTGCTCAGGAGAGTCGTTCCTTCCGTGCCGATGCTCCGGAGGATCAGGCAGATCCGATGATGGCTCTGGCCCTGCAGTTTGCGAGCCTTGACTACGACGTTCTGCTCTATGATGAGCATTCCTCTGAAAACCGCCGCGGCGAGTTCGTTGCCAACATGGTAAAAGAGAACGGCGCACAGGGTCTGATCCTGTTCATGCAGCAGTTCTGTGATCCGGAGGAGATGGAGTATCCCTCTCTGAAGAAGGCTCTGGACGAGGCCGGCGTGATGCACATCAAGCTGGGCATCGACCAGCAGATGCGCGACTTCGGTCAGGCTGCTACCGCGATCCAGGCGTTTGCCGACGTGTTGAAGTCTCTTTAATTTACATTTCTAAAAAAAGCCCCTTCCGAGAGAAATCCCGGAAGGGGCTTTTTTGCAGGCTGGGCCTGTACGTAAGCTGCGGCAGACTTTTCTCTCTTCATCTTGTTATGAAAGAACTATTTTTTTGTGAGTTGCCTCACATGGAATTTCTGCTGGCGCAGGGCTTGCCCCTAGTACCGGGGCAGGCACTTACTTTCTTTGCGAAAAGAAATTAAGCAAAGATTCGCCAAAGGGGAGAGTTTCGATTCTCTCCCCCTTGGAACTCCCTCTCAACGACCAAAGGCGCTGCCTTTGGAAACCGGGAGAAGCTCCCGCTCTGGTTCTTTTCACGCACAGGCACAGCTTGCGCGTGAAGCAAGTGAGTAAGGGAATCTTTCATATCCGTAAAAAGGCGAGAAAAAAGCCCTATATGGGTCAACTTTCACCCACAAAAAATGCGGCAGAGCCGCAGCAAAAAATACCGAGCCAACGAGAGCGCTCTGAAAATGACCGCCGACGGACGAAAGCACGAAGCTTTTGATTTGCTGTTGCTAGGAGAGTGGGCATTTTCATTGGAGCGCCTTTACGGTAGCTATCGTCTGTGCTTATAAGGGGCACTCCCGAACGGATTCCAAAGGTGTCCTTTGGCGAGTCTTTGCTTAACGCCGCCTTGTAGCGAAAGTAAGTGCCCGCCCCGGCACAAAGGGGCGGCAAGCCTGCGCCAACAGAATTTCTGTGGTATAGTCACAAAGCAAAATTCACTTTTTATCAAAATAATAGATATAGAAGGATTCCTGTGAGCGAAAAAGGAGTTTCCTTCGCCAGGTACCTAAGGGGTGAATCAAGCCCCAACCCTTGATTTTCTTGACAGGGAAATGCAAAAGCATTACAATGAAAACACATTGACCTGATTGGGAGAGAGGGAGGAATTTATGCGTAAAGTGACTCGAAAATCAGCAATTCCGGTATATGCGGCAGTAGTGCCGTGGCTTTTGGGGGCGCTGGTTCTTCCATTTTATCAGGCATGGCATTTTGTGCTGGCCGCGGTCATTTCCGCAGCGGCTTATGTTGTAATGAGCCGCGTCTTCCCGGCAAAAACGATTCTGGTGCCGGAGGAAGAGCGCCCCGCAAATACGGGCGATGCCGGCGCGGATGCTTTGATCAACGATGGGCGGGAGCAGCTCAAACGCCTGCGGGCGCTCGATGAAGAAATTGCCGACCCCGCTGTCAGTGCGCATATTGTGCGTATCTGCGGCATCTGCGGAAAGATTTTTGCGTATCTGGAGAAGAATACAAGCAAAGCGACAAAGCTTCGCCTGTTTTTCAACTATTATCTGCCCACCACCGTCAAACTGCTCGAAAGCTATGAACGGATGGCATCGCAGGACATTTCCGGGGAAAATATTGAATCCGCCATGCGCGGTGTGGAAGGAATTCTCTCAAGCATCGAAGAGGCGTTCGAAAAGCAGCTCGACCACCTGTTTGCCGATGAGGGGCTCGATATTTCCACAGATATTACCGTTTTAGAAAATATGATGGCTCGCGAGGGATTGACGAAGGACCAATTTGACAAGGACAGCAAATGAATCGAAGGAAAGGGTGTTTAAAACATGGAGCATCAGGAGTTTGTCCCCGATTTGACACTGGAGCCGGCCGAAGTTACCGTACAGGAGGATCAGCAGGAGGAACAGACGGCTGCCTCCAAAACGCTGGATAAAAGCCAGCTGACGCCCGAGGAGCAGAAGCTGGTAAGCGCTTTCGCGCAGAAGATCGATCTGACAGATACAAATCAGGTTCTTCAGTTCGGCGCCGGCGCACAAAAGAAAATCGCCGATTTTTCGGGTTCCGCTCTTGCCAATGTCCGTACCAAAGACATGGGCGAGGTTGGCGGTATGCTCACCGATCTGGTCACGGAGCTGAAAGGTCTGGAAATCAAGCCCGAGGAGAAGAAGGGCCTGTTTGGCTTTTTGAAAAAGACGAACAATCAGATTTCCGCGCTGAAAACGAAGTACGACAAGGTGGAGGTCAACGTGGATAAGATCACTACCACGCTGGAAAACCACCAGATCCAGCTCATGAAGGATATTGCGATGCTGGATAAAATGTATGAGCAGAACCTCAATTATTTTAAAGAGGTTTCGATGTATATTCTGGCCGGTAAGGAGCGCCTCGAGAGCGCGAAGCAGAACGAGCTGCGCCTGGCGCGCGAAAAAGCACAGCTTACCGGGCTGCCCGAGGACGCACAGGCCGCAAACGATCTGGCGAACCAGTGTAACCGCTTTGAAAAGAAGCTGCATGATCTGGAGCTGACCCGCATGATCTCGATTCAGATGGGCCCGCAGGTGCGCCTGATCCAGAACAATGACAGCCTGATGGCCGAAAAAATCCAGTCGTCGCTCGTGAACACGATTCCGCTGTGGAAGAGCCAGATGGTGCTGGCGCTCGGCCTTGCGCACTCCCAGCAGGCGCTGGAGGCACAGCGCAGTGTAACCGACATGACGAATCAGATGCTCCGGAAAAACGCCGAGATGCTGAAAATGGGCACGATTGAGACCGCGAAGGAATCTGAGCGCGGTATCGTGGATATCGAAACGCTTCAGCAGACGAATCAGGCGCTGATCTCCACACTGGAGGAAGTGCGCCGCATTCAGTCGGAGGGCGCACAGAAGCGCCGTGCCGCCGAGGTTGAGCTGGGCCGCATTGAGGGAGAACTCAAGCAGAAGCTGTTGGAACTGAGAGACTGATAGGCGGTTTGTAAACGCAACGCAACTTTCTGTTTTGATAAAAACAGGCTGTGGCTGCCTTAAAATCCCTGGAATACATCCAATGCGTGTGTTCTTGGATATTTCTGCAACCTGCCTTGTCTCAGTCTGCTTTTCTTCAAAATATCCGGCATGTATGAATGGATAAACAAACTCTGAACAGGAGGAAACCATGGAGTGGCTTAAAAACCGGCGAACCGCATGGGTTATTTTGATTGCTGTTGTTGTGCTGTCGGTCCTGTTTGGCTCGGTGAGGTCGGTATCGGGACTGCGTCAGCAGGCGGAGCAGACCTTTACGCAGGGAACGCGCGGCGACGGACTGGGAATTTCACATTACCTGGAATCAAGAGTCTCTCTTTCGGGAAACCTGATTACGGTAGCCGGGCGGTATCTGGACGCCAATGACGTGCGGATTACGGCGCTGCGGCAGGCAGCGGATGCGTTGGCGGGAGCCCAGACGCCGTCAGCCAAATACCAGGCCAATCTGAGTCTGGATTCTGCGTTCCAGTCTGTGTATGACGCGATGGAGGGACAGTATCTGTCGCAGAAGGATACGGAGTACCGCACCCGCCTGTTAGCGGATTTTAAATCACGCAATGCGTCCATCAGCTATAACGGCTATAATGGTCTGGCGCAGAATTTTAATGATAAGGTGCTGAGGTCGACTCCCGGCGGCGCGATGGCGTCCGCTGTTGGGGTGAAACCTCTCGAGCTGTATACCATGACAGGGGGAGACAAATGAAAAAGCGCGTCAGTGTGCTTTTGGTTTTAACCGTGCTTCTGTCTGTTCTGTTCGCTCTGCCTGCTTCGGCAGAAGTGAACATACCGGAGCCGACCGATCAGTTTTACGTCAATGATTTTGCCGGTGTGCTCAGCGATGAAACCAAGAACGGCATCATGTCCGCCAATATCAATCTGTACGAAAAAACCGGTGGGCAGATTGTCGTGACGACGGTGGACTTTCTGGACAACGCGGATATCTCCGATTACGGCTATGCTATGTTCAATCAGTGGAAGATCGGCTCGAAAGAGAAAAACAACGGCATTTTGCTGTTGCTGGCCATTGGCGACGACAATTACCGCGTGATCCCCGGCTATGGGATCGAGGATGAACTCTCTGCAGGTGAGCTCAAGCAGATGCTTAACGAATATCTGGAGCCGGATTTTGCCGCCAAGGATTACGACGCGGGTGTGCAGAAAATGTTTACCGCGCTGGTAAACTGGTATGAAAGCAATTACGGCGTTTCCATCTCCAGCACCGCTGGAGCGCTGCCGGACCCAGAAGCAGAATATCAGGGCGGCGGCGGAGTCAATGAGTACGAAGGCCAGCGCTCCGGCGGCTTCTCGAGGATGTTCAGTTCCATCATTATGCTGATTATTCTGTTTGTTGTTTTCAGCTCCATCTTTTCCCGCAGGCGCCGGTATCGCGGGTATCCCCCGTATGGCGGCGGATACGGCGGAAGAGGATATTATGGCGGCGGTTCATGGTTCTGGCCGTTCTTTTTAGGCAACCTGTGGGGTTCTAGCCGGCGCCCTCCCCCGCCCTGGGATGATAACCGCGACCATCACCACCATGATGATCATGACGATCACGATAACCACGGCGGATGGTTCGGCGGCGGTGGCGGATTCGGTGGCTTCGGAGGAGGCGGAGGCTTTGGCGGAGGTGGCGGTTTCAGCGGCGGTGGCGGCGGAAGCAGCGGCGGCGGAGCGGGCCGTTTCTAGGAATCCTCTTTTCCCCAAAAAGAGACCTTTTTTTCGCACGAAGTGATCTATATTTAAAATACAGTTGCCGCAGTGTGCGGGTATTTACAATAAAATCGGGAATTACGAGTAGAAAACGCCCCTTCCGGGGCTTTTCTGTACCCGTTGATAAAGAATGTTTTTACGATCCGACAGATTATGAAATACTCTTAAATCATGAGGTATTCAGCATGGAAGCGAATTTCTCAACACCTGCTCAGGATTACTACGAGATTGTAAAACGTCAGACACAATTGCTTGGGGATCACGATCTATACACAGTCTGCCATTCTCTTCGGGTGGCCCGTACCAGTTATTTTGTTGCGCATCATCTGGGGCTTTCCTCCGATCAGTGCAGGCGCGTGTATTTGGCCGCCAATGCACACGACATCGGTAAAATCGGTGTTCCCGATGCGATTCTTCAAAAGAACGGGAGCCTGACGACGAGGGAATGGGCCATCATGAAGCAGCATCCCGCGCTGGGCGCGGGCATGCTGATGCAGTCTGCCTCTACGGAGGAAATTGCCTATATTGTGTGGTGCCACCATGAGCGCTATGATGGGACAGGCTACCCCAATGCGCTCTGCGGCGATCAGATTCCGCTGGAAGCGCGAATTATTGCGGTGTGCGATTCGTTTGACGCGATGAAGAGCAAGCGCGCTTACCGGGATTCTCTGCCCGATCAGACGTGCCGGAATGAAATTGAGAAAAACATCGGAACCATGTACGACCCGGCGATCGCAGAATTGGTTCTGAGAAATTGGCAGACCATGCAGAAGCTGCAAAGTGCAAAGTAATAAAAAATCAAAAACGGCAGGCACCGGAGTTTGGGTGCCTGCCATTTTTCTGAAACAAATGGTATAATCATAAACATTATATACTTTTTGTTAATTAATTGTCAGCCGCTCACACCCCGGGAAGGGCAGAGAGCCGGAACGGTTCAGGACGCAAAAAACTCTCCGCAGGACAAAGCGGAGAGTTTTCTCTTTTTATTTCATATTATAAACCGTGGCAGCAATTTATTTCCCGTCGGGACACTGCTCTGCATCGGCGCATACACCCTGATGGCGATTCCAATATTCGCGCAGCTTTTGAAAGCTCTCGGCACTGATCGCATGCTCAAGGCGGCAGGCGTCCTCTTTGGCCACGGTTTCCTGTACACCGAGCTTCATCAACAACTCCGATAACAGGGTATGCCTTTCGTAGATTCGCTCCGCAATCTCCCGGCCGCTTTCTGTCAGCTCAATGTATCCGTTATCATCCATCGTGATCAGGCCGTTTTCCCGAAACTGCTTCATGGCATGGCTCACGCTGGGCCGGGAAAAATTCATCTCGTTGGCAATATCAATAGAGCGAACTTCTCCTCTGCGGTTTTTCAGAACCAGAATCGTCTCCAGGTAATTTTCCGCGGATTCCTGTATTTTCACGCAAACTCCCCCTTTCGAAATTGTTATTCTATATCATACCATAAACCTGCACTTTTTACAACGCTCCAAAAAGCCGGAATTTGTTGACTTTTTTCTTAAAAAAACAATGGCAGGCAGTTGACACGTTTCGTTAGCTATGATAAACTAAAGACGCAAAAGGTTAGCATGCGCTAACTTTGTTCGATTCATCATAAAACCGAAGACGGCAAAATACAATTTGCCTAGGAGGTATCTATATGCCACTGACAATGGCGAAAGCCGGAGAAAGAAATTTAATTAAAAGAGTTACCGGCAAAGATGAGGTTCGCCGCTTTCTTGCATCCTTAGGGTTTGTGGAGGGCGAAAGCGTTACGGTGGTCAGTGAGATCGCCGGCAATATGATCCTGAATATCAAGGATACCCGGGTCGCTCTGGATAAATCCATGGCGAATCGGATCATGATATGAATATAAGGAGAGAGGTTGAGGCTTGATGAAGACGTTGAAGGAGGTACAGATCGGGGATACCGTTACCGTGGTAAAACTCCACGGAACCGGAGCCGTAAAACGCAGGATTATGGACATGGGCATTACCAAAGGAGCCCAGGTGTTCGTGCGTAAAGTTGCCCCGCTGGGGGATCCGATTGAAGTGAAGGTTCGGGACTACGAACTGAGCCTGCGCAAAGCGGACGCGGAATTGATTGAAGTAGACTGACCGGATGCCCGATTCAGGGCTTTCAGGCAGTGCGGTGTTAGTCAAGACTTCCGCAGGAAAACGAGGAGGAACGAAACATGTCTATAAAATTAGCGCTTGCGGGCAACCCGAACTGTGGTAAAACCACTCTGTTCAACGAGTTGACCGGATCATCACAGTATGTGGGTAACTGGCCCGGAGTTACAGTTGAGAAAAAGGAAGGAAAGCTCAGAGGACATAAGGACGTTATCGTCACTGACCTGCCGGGTATTTATTCCCTTTCTCCCTACACTTTAGAGGAAGTGGTCACCCGGAATTACTTAATCCATGAGAACCCGGACGTCATTGTCAACCTGGTGGACGCTTCCAACCTGGAACGCAACCTGTACCTGACCACCCAGCTGGTGGAAATGGGCTTGCCGGTGGTTCTGGCTTTGAACATGATGGATATTGTCCGTAAGAACGGCGATACCATCGATTCCAAAAAGATCGGTGAAGCATTTGGCTGTCCGGTGGTGGAAATTTCCGCTCTGAAAGCCGAAGGCACCAAGGAGCTGATCTCTGCAGCCCTCAGCGCGGCGCAGCAGAAGCCCCACGCAATCGCCGCCACCTTCAGCGATAAGGTGGAAGCAGCCCTTGGGCAGATCGCACAGCAGCTGCCCGGCGCACTGAAGAACCGCCATCAGCGCTGGATGTCCATCAAGCTGTTTGAGCGCGATGAAAAGATGCTGGCCGAGGCCGGTCTTTCCAACGCCGACCGCGCAAATCTTGAGGCGATCATCACCAAGTGTGAGACCGAGCTCGACGACGATACCGAATCGATCATTACCAATGAACGGTATGAATATATTTCCAAGGTGATTCATAAGAGCTACAAGAAGAAGGTAGCCGGCCTGACCACCTCGGATAAAATTGACCGTGTTGTGACGAACCGCATTTTGGCTTTGCCGATTTTCGCATTGATCATGTGGTTTGTGTACTATGTTTCCATTTCCACAGTCGGCACCGCAATGACCGACTGGGTTAACGATGCTTTGTTCGGTGAAATCATTCCGCCTGCTATTGAGGGCTTCCTTGTTTCCGTCGGTACTGCCGACTGGCTGATTTCTCTGATTATGGACGGCATCGTTGCCGGTGTGGGCGCTGTTCTCGGCTTCCTGCCCCAGATGCTGACCATGTTCCTGTTCCTGGCCATTTTGGAGGATTGCGGTTACATGGCGCGTATCGCGTTCATTATGGACCGTATTTTCCGCCGTTTCGGCCTGTCGGGTAAATCCTTTATCCCGATTCTGATCGGTACCGGCTGCGGCGTTCCCGGCATCATGGCTTCCCGTACGATTGAGAATGACCATGACCGCAAGCTGACCGTTATCACCACAACGTTTATTCCGTGCAGCGCAAAGCTGCCGATTATCGCCCTGATTGCGGGCGCTATGTTCCCCGATTCCACCTGGGTTGGGCCTTCCGCTTACTTCCTGGGGATCGGCGCGATCATCGTTTCGGGTATCATCCTGAAAAAGACCAGAGTGTTTGCCGGTGATCCCGCTCCGTTTGTTATGGAGCTTCCCGCTTACCACGTGCCGGGCGCCAAGGGCGTTCTGATTCACATGTGGGATCGCGGAAAGGCCTTCATCAAAAAGGCCGGTACGATCATTCTGCTCGCAACCGTATTGGTCTGGTTCCTCAGCTCCTTCGGCTGGAATATGCAGATGGTTGACGTTGAAGATTCTATGCTGGCGACCCTCGGCAATTTCATTGCCCCGCTGTTTGCCCCGCTTGGTTTTGACAACTGGAAGTTTGCTGTTGCAACCATTACCGGTTTGATCGCCAAAGAAAACGTAGTTGGCACCTTCGGTATCCTGTTCGGCTTTGCCGAGGTTGCCGAGGATGGCGCGGAAGTATGGAGCAGTCTGCAGGCTGCCGTTAGCCCTCTGGCCGCTTATGCTTTCCTCACATTCAACCTGCTCTGCGCCCCTTGCTTCGCTGCAATCGGTGCGGCCCGTGCTGAGCTTGGTTCCGCAAAATGGACTTGGTTCTCTGTTGGCTACCAGACTGTGTTCGCCTATATTATCGCTTTGATCATCTACCAGACCGGCAGCCTGATTAACGGCGGCGGCTTTGGATTTTGGACCGCGGTAGCATTTGTGCTGATTGCCGCACTGATTTATCTCTTGGTACGCAAACCGGCCGACATAAATTCCGCGGGCAAACGTTTAAACAGAAAGGTGTCTGCGTAAACTATGGCTACAATTATTATTTCCGTCATTGTTTTTGGAGGAATCGCTTTTGCTGCGTATCAGACCTATCGCACCCACAAATCCGGTGGATGCAGCGGGTGCAGCGGCAACTGCGGCTGCTGCAGCCCGGAAGAGGAGCAAGCGCATCATCACAAGTGAGCCGCAGTGTTTCTGAAGATGAGGTTTCCTCTGTCACATTTCGATTCGACAATAGAGTTAGCTTTGCTAACTCTATTGTTTGAACCATAAGTTAGTCACATCTAACTAATGGAATACATAAGCCTATTCATTGAGTTTTCAAAAAAGAAAGGATGGTAAGAAAAGTATGAGTGTTGTCATTATTGGGGGCCATGACCGAATGGTCTGTACCTACAAGGACATATGTAAGCAGTTCAACTGCAAAGCCAAGGTATTTACGCAGCAGCCGGCAAATTTGAAAACACAAATTGGCTGCCCCGATCTTCTGGTCCTTTTTACCAGCACGGTATCGCACCAAATGGTGTATAGCGCGCTCCAGATGACGAAAAATACCGGAACGGCGGTCGTGCGTTCTCACAGCAGCAGTTCCTGCGCACTGAAAAACATTCTGGCCGAGCATTGTTGCTAACCGAAAGTTCCCGAGCGCCGAATCCTGTTCACGAAGGGTATGATCGGATCATGCTGGAACGTTATTTAGTAGAATATTGTGCATCCACATTGGCCGGGCTGAAAACGGCGAGCCTTTTCAGTTATACCGGCGAAGAAAAAGAGTTGGTACTGGACTATCTCTCTTATTGGAACCAAATTTTGAACCCACGCGGCGTTTACCTGGAATTGCTGCACAGCAATTCAGCCCGCGAACTGATTTATGTTTACCGTGCCTCTGCTTTGACGGCGGATTTGAACCGCCCGGAGGCGATCCATTTTTTGAACGAATACGGTTATCCCATGGGCAGCTTATCGGACTGCCTGAATTATCTAAGGCAGCGGATTGCGCTGACTCAATCCTTCCCCCATGAAATCGGGCTGTTTTTAGGGTACCCGATTGAGGATGTGGCGGAATTTATTAAAAATCAGGGCCGCAACTGCAAATACTGCGGCATCTGGAAAGTATACCACAACGAAATCGAAGCAAAACGTCTCTTTGCTAAAATTGATAAATGCAGGGCAATTTATACCAAGCTGTTTTGCGGCGGAAGGTCGGTGCTTCAGCTGACCGTCGCTGCTTAATGATAATACGGATCTGAGATGAAAAAGGGTGCCCGGTTGTCTCTCCCGTTTCCGGCGGGGGAGACAACCATCGCGATGCACTGTTTTTGATTGAAGATCAGTATAATTTGAAGAAACTGGAAAGGCAGTGAAAGATTATGGCAAAATTGGCAGTAGTCTATTGGAGCGGCACAGGAAATACAGAAGCGATGGCAAACCTGGTGGCAGATGGCGCCCGGGAAGCCGGAGCGGATGTTTCGGTTTATACTTCCGCAGAATTCACTCCCGAGCTGGCCGATGAGTTTGAGCACATCGCGTTCGGGTGCCCCTCTATGGGAGCGGAGCAGCTGGAAGAAAGCGAGTTCGAGCCTATGCTTGATTCCGTGAAAGAGAAGCTTTCCTCCAAGAAAGTGGCTCTGTTCGGCTCTTACGGCTGGGGCGACGGCGAGTGGATGAGAACCTGGGACAGCGACCTGCAGGGCGCTGGCGTACCGGTGATTGGCACTGTGATTGCGAACGAAGCCCCCGACGATGAAGCAGCCGAAAACTGCAAGGATCTGGGCAAGGCTCTCGCGAACGCATAACTCCCCAACATAAAGACAGTTTCCTCTGAATAGAATGGGAAAGACCGGGTTTCAGGACTCGGTCTTTTCTTTTTGATCAGTATCTTTGGAATTTTCCGCTGGATAAAGTGTTACTACAGGGCTGGCCTCTTCCAATACCGATTCTTCCCCGTTTTGCTGCGCCCGGATTAACAGTTCAATTGCGTCTGCGACCTGAGCTGCTAAAGAGTAATACATGGCTTTGTAATCAGGCATATGTTTCACCTCAGTTTTATTTTATGCAATTATCGCATAAAAGTCAATATGCGAAAACCGCATAAAGTAAAATGCTTATGAGGTGATAAGCTTGTATCCGAGAATCAAAAATTTACGGGAAGACTGTGACTTCACCCAACAGCAGCTGGCGGAGGTGTTGAATATCAGTCAGGCGACCTATTCCCGATATGAAAGCGGAACGCTGGATATTCCCAGCTCGGCGCTGATTGCTTTGGCAAAATTTTATAAAACAAGCATTGATTATCTTTTAGGGCAGACAGATGAAAAGCCCCCTTACCCTGCGCCCAAAAGAAAGCATGACAAGAACGCTTCCCCCTGATAAAAGAAGAAGGAACAGCCTCCAATGGCAATGCCATTGGAGGCTGTTCCTTCTTTCCATATAATTTCTGTTATCCCAACAGAATATCTGCAATCAAAATGTTCGAAACCAGAAAACCCTTTGGTGTAAAGCGGATGTTTTCCTCATCGCACACGACCAGCCCCTGTTCCACATAACGACGAGCTCTTTTCAAATACTCTTCCGGGAAGGGGCTGCCAAAGCGGCTCTGATATTCCTTTTGCTGCAAGCCGCCGCACAGGCGCAGCTGCAGCATGGCGTATTCCTCCGGCGAACCGCCGTCGCCCTCGCAGATGTTGCGTGGCTCCTGCAGAAAGGCTTCCAGATCACCGGGGTAATAATAGCGCCGGCCATCGATGAACGAGTGGGCGGACGGCCCGGCTCCGTAATATTCCTCTGCATTCCAGTATTTCAGATTATGGCGGCTCTCATAGCCGGGAACAGCGAAATTCGATACCTCATACTGATGGAACCCGGCCTGCTCCAGCTCGCGGCAGGCCAGCAGATACAGCTCCGCGGATTCATCTTCATCCGGCAGGACCATGTCGTCCCGGCGGTCGTAATATACCGTGCCCTGCTCAATTTTGAGCAGGTAGGAAGAAACATGCTGCACACCGCAATCGGCGCAAAAAGCGATCGACCGCTGAAGGCTTTCACTGTTCTGCTGTTGTACCGCCAGCATCAAATCAAGAGAAATGTTGTCGAACCCGGCCTGCTGTGCTTCCCGAACCGCCTGCCGTACCTGGCCGATCGAGTGGCGGCGCCCCAGAAGGCGCAGTTCCTCCTCATCGGCGGACTGCAGGCCCATCGAAAGACGGTTGACTCCGGCTTTCCGCAGGGTTTCGAAAAATCCCGGTTCATATTCCCCGGGATTGACCTCCACCGTGATCTCCGCCCCGCTGAGGCCCCAGTTCTGCCGCACGGCGTCAAGCAGCCCGACAATCCGGTTTGCGCCCAGCACAGAGGGGGTTCCGCCGCCAAAATATACGGTGTCCGCCTCGCGGTTCAGCCGTGTGGCAGCGGCGTACAGCAAACGCTTCATCTGCTCGGTGTAAGCGTCTTTCTCTTCTTCTTTGCCCCGGATCGAGTAAAAATCGCAGTAGGGGCATTTTGCTTTGCAGAATGGTACATGCAGATACAGACCTATAGGTGTGCGGCTCATAATCCCTCCGTTCGAAATGTTCGTCTATTCGTCCAGTTTCAAAACGCTCATGAATGCGTCCTGCGGTACCTCTACGGTGCCGAGCTGGCGCATGCGCTTTTTTCCTTCTTTCTGTTTCTCCAGCAGTTTTTTCTTTCGTGTGATGTCGCCGCCATAGCACTTGGCCAGAACGTCCTTGCGCATGGCCCGTACGGTTTCGCGCGCGATAATGCGTCCGCCGATACATGCCTGAATCGGCACTTCAAAGAGCTGGCGCGGAATTTTCTCCGCCAGTTTTTCCGTCATTTTGCGTGCGCGGGGGTATGCCTTATCCGCGTGGATGATAAACGACAGCGCGTCTACCATTTCGCCGTTCAGCAAAATATCGAGCTTGACGAGGTTCGATTTCTCGTAGCCAATCAGCTCGTAGTCAAACGACGCATAGCCGCGGGTGCGGCTTTTCAGCGCGTCAAAAAAGTCATAGATAATCTCATTGAGCGGCAGGGTGTAGTGAATGTCCACGCGGTCGGTATCCAGATATTTCATGTCCTGGAACACGCCGCGCCGTTCCTGGCAAAGCTCCATGATGTTTCCCACATATTCCGACGGCGAATAGATGTGCGCGTTCGTCATCGGCTCCTCCGCCATCGAGATCAGCGTCGGGTCGGGGTAGTTGGTGGGGTTGTCCACATAGACCACCTCGCCGTCCGTTTTGGTGATGCGGTACACAACGCTGGGCGCGGTCGTGACAAGATCAAGATCGTATTCGCGCTCCAGGCGCTCCTGAATGATCTCCATATGCAGCAGACCCAAAAAGCCGCAGCGGAAGCCGAAGCCCAGTGCGATAGAGGTTTCCGGCTCAAAGGAAAGCGCCGCGTCATTGAGCTGCAGGCGCTCGAGCGCCTCGCGCAGGTCGGAATAATGCGCGCCGTCTGCCGGGTATACGCCGCAGAACACCATTGGCTGCGCCGCGCGGTAGCCGGGGAGCGGCTCCTTGGCCGGGCGGCTGGCCAGCGTGACGGTGTCGCCCACGCGCGCCTCCTTGACCGCCTTGATCGAAGCGGAGATATACCCCACCTCGCCCGCGTACAGGCTTTCGGTCGGCTCCATGCCTGTCGCGCGCAGGTAACCCACCTCCACTACGGTGAACTCACTGCCGGAGGCCATCATGCGGATCTGGTCGCCGGCACGCACCATACCATGCTTTACGCGGACATATACGATGACGCCGCGGTACGAATCGTAGTAGGAATCGAAAATCAGTGCCTGAAGCGGCGCTGTTTCGTCGCCCTCCGGCGGAGGAATGTCCTTCACGACGCGTTCCATCACCTGGTCGATGTTCAGGCCGGCTTTGGCCGAAACGCAGGGCGCGTCCTCTGCCGGCAGGCCGATCACATCCTCGATTTCCGCCTTCACCCGGTCCGGGTCGGCGCTGGGCAGATCGATCTTGTTGATCACCGGCACGATCTCCAGCCCGGCGCCGAGCGCCAGGTACGTGTTGGCCAGCGTTTGCGCCTCAATCCCCTGCGAGGCGTCCACCACCAGCAGCGCGCCCTCGCAGGCCGCCAAAGACCGCGATACCTCATAGTTGAAGTCCACGTGTCCGGGGGTATCGATCAGATTGAAAATATAGTCCTGCTCATCCTGGGCATGGTATACCAGCGTGACCGCGTGCGCCTTGATCGTAATGCCGCGTTCCCGCTCCAGATCCATGTTATCCAGAAGCTGATTTTCCATGTCCCGCAGTGCAACCGCTTTTGTCTGCTCTAAAATACGGTCGGCCAATGTGCTTTTTCCATGGTCAATATGGGCGATAATACTGAAATTTCTGATTCTGTTTCTTGGAATCGACATGCTGTCACCTGATTCTCCCAACTGCTCAAAATTGTGCGTGCTGAATCTTCAAATAAATTGGAATGATGTAATACAGTATTATACCACAAATCCCGTGGATTGGAAAGAAAAATGTAGTTCTGCCGCGGCTGGCAGCTGGAAAAAACGGTCGGAAAACTGGGAAAAGAGGTATAGATTTCAGGCGTTTGCTCATAATAAACACCGAATTCGTGTTATGCAGGAAAAGATCGGAGATGATTTGATTTGTGGAACCCATTTCGTCCCAAACAGGAGGAAAAGCAGAAACGGATCGACGAGGCGCTGAACCAGAGCGCGGAGCAGTCTGAAGCGGCCAGCCAAAGTCAGGAGGAAATCCTCTCCTCCTCTATGGAAGAAAACTGCCAGCACTTTGAAGAGCTGTTTCAAGACAACGACACCATTGTCTGCCGTAAAATACAAAATGCCTTTTACCCGTGGTTGGAATACCGGCTGTATTACAGCGACGGGATGGTCAGTTCGTCCCTTCTGCACGACGGCGTGCTGCGACCGCTGGTCGAGTCGCGTGAAAAGCCGGGGCGCGATCTGGCCGAAAGCCTGTCGAGGCAGGTTCTTACCGCCAGCGATATTCAGATCAGCGAAAAATGGAAGGATGTGTGCGACGGCGTTACCTACGGTGACGCGATTCTGTTTTTGCCCCACTCCTCCCGGACGCTGATTCTGTCCGCCAAAAATTTTCAGCTGCGCGGAGTGGAGGAGCCGGAAAACGAAAGAGTCCTTTCAGGCCCGCGCGAGGGCTTTAACGAAAGTCTGCTGGGCAATCTGACCCTGATCCGACGCCGGCTGCGCACGCACGATTTAAAGCTCAAGTTCCGCACCTTTGGCCGCCGTACCCAGACAAAGGCCTGCGTCTGCTATCTGGACGGCCTCGTCAACAAGAACATATTGAAGCTTTTGGAAGACAGGCTGAACAATATCGACATTGACGGCGTGCTGGACACGAACTACCTTTCCGAATTGGTGCGTGATTCTGCCCTTTCGCCATTTCGCAGTACAGGCTATACCGAACGGCCCGACGTGGTGGCTGCAAAGCTTCTGGAGGGGCGGATCGCTATTTTCCTTGACGGTACCCCAGTTGTTTTGACGGTGCCCTATTTGTTCATCGAAAATTTTCAGAGCAGCGAAGATTATTATATGAACTTTTTCTATACCTCTTTTTCGCGTATGCTTCGCATTCTCGGATTTTTCATGACCATTACCGTACCCGGCTTTTATATCGCGATTGTGGCGTTTCACCACGAGATGCTGCCCACCCCGCTGCTGATCAATATTGCCAGCGAGCGCACGGGCGTGCCCCTGCCAGCTGCCGCCGAGGCGTTCATTATGCTGATCGTTTTTGATATTCTCCGCGAAACCGGCGTGCGGATGCCGTCCAACATTGGTCAGGCACTGAGCATCGTGGGCGCTTTGGTGATCGGCCAGGCGGCGGTGGAGGCCCGGTTGGTGGCTGCCCCGATGATCATCATTGTCGGTATCACCGGTATCACCGGACTGTTGGTGCCCAGAATGAACGCACCAATCATTTTTGTGCGGATCTTCATTCTCATCGGCTCTTCGATCTTCGGGCTGTTCGGGATGATGCTGACGCTCTGCGCGCTGTTTATCCACATGCTGAATCTGGATTCCTTTGGGGTTTCTCAGCTGACCCCCAGCGGGCGTCTGCAGTTTCAGGAGATAAAAGACATAGTAATCCGCGCGCCCTGGTGGACGATGATTCAGCGCCCAAGAAAAACAGCATGGGGTACGGTACGTCAGAAGGTATCCCCGAGGACGAAAGAATGAAGAGATATTTATGCGCTGTGCTTGCCGTCTGCCTGATGCTTCCTCTGGCAGGATGCTGGAACTACCGGGGCCTGAATGAAATGACGATCGTGGCCGGTATGGCGGTCGATGAAGCTGACGATGGGCAGTACCTGATGACGTTTGAGGTGATGGATTTGACGCAGCCCACCAAAACAGCGGGGCCAAACTCAAATCTGGTGTTTGCGGAGGGCGGATCGATGCTTGAAGCGATCCGCAACGCCAAACGTCAGCTTGCCAGCAAGCTGTATTTCGGCAATATGCAGATCATGGTGATCAGTCACCAGATCGCTGAAAGAGAGGGGCTGGATGCCATTCTGGATTTTGCCCTGCGCGACTCGGAAATGCGCGAAACGATGGAGCTGGTCGTTTCGCGGGAGGAGACTGCCAGGGCCATCCTGAGCAGCGACGAAAAAAGCAGCGGTGCCGTTTCCTATGACATCAGCCGGATCATCCGGGAGGATGCCAGAGTGACGGGCTCCCTCTACAGCGCGCAGTTTTACCGTGTTTATAATGATTTCAAGATACCGGGGATGAACGTAGTTCTGCCGGTGTTTTATCTGGCGTCAGAGCCGGATTCGGAAAAAAAACACGTGGAAGCCTATGGATGCGCTGTTTTTCGGAGTAGTTTACTCGCAGGCATTCTTTCTTCGGAAGAGACAAAATATATGCTGATGGTCAACGGACCCCTCACCGGCGGCGTTCTGACGCTTTACGAACCGGAGATTACCCAGAATAACATTTCGCTGGAAATCAAAAAAGTCGAATCCTTTATGTCTTATGATAACAATAATGGAAAAATTGCTATGAAGCTGGACATTAAAATCAATGCCTATTTTGCGGAATTTCCGCACGATAAAAGCGAAGGCGATAATCCCGTACTTGACCGGGTAGAAAAATCAGCGGAAAAATTGGTTCAGGAAAATCTTCGAAATGTCATCAAAAAGCTGCAGACACAGTATCAGTCGGATGCTCTGGGGATGGGCAGCCTGATATACCGCACAAATCTGCCGCTTTGGAGGCAGATCTCTGGTCAGTGGAACGAAATATACCAGACCCTTCCCGTGGATGTTACGGTGAAAATTTACCTGGCAAATACCGCCATGGTGCGTGAGTAGTAGGAGGAGTTCCTTTGATCTATATCATACTGGTCTTTTTGATTACGGGTATCATCTGTATAGATTATATTCCAAGGCGTCAGATGATGGCCCGGCCGCTGCGTTTCTGGTACCTGGGCGTGTGTTTGTTCTGCTTTGTGGTATTGATTCTGGATCAAATAGGCGTTCCCGTTCCCAGAATTGCGACTGTTTTAACATGGATGATTCAAAAAATATGCGGCGTTTGAAAAGGGAAGGAATTCAACATGAAAACAATTCATGACAATCCTGTTTCCTCACGGGAAATGGTTCTGATGATTATTTTATTTGCTTTTGGCAGCAGTGTGGTAATGGGTGTGAACTCCCATACGGGGCAGGATGCCTGGATCTGTTTGCTGATCGCTACCGTTATCAGCATACCGGTTTTTGTGATGTACGCCAGAATCATACGGCTGATGGACGGAAAAGATTTTTTTACAACTATTCTGGACTGGTTCGGAGAAATCCCCGGCCGAATCGTGATTGCCTTGCTTGTGTGGTATTATCTGTATCTGGCGGCGATCGTCTCTCGAAATTTTTCTGAATTTATGGAGATCGTGGCCATGCCGGAAACCCCGCAGATTCCGATGATGATTTCCTTTTTGCTGGTCGGCGCTTATCTTTGCAAAAGCAGGATTCAGGTGATGAGCCAATGGTCCATCGTTGGCCTGTATCTTACCATCGGCATCATGATTATCACCGTTCTGTCTACGATTGCGAGCATGCGGCCACAGAACCTGCTGCCGGTTCTGGAGCACTCCCCGCCGGAAATAATGAGAAGCTCCTATCAAATTTTCGTATTCCCTTATGCGGAATGTGTGGTGTTTCTTCCCCTGATCAATGCGGTAAAGCATGGAAGTCCCTATAAAATCTTTCTCAAGGGGCTTTTTTACTCGACTTTGGTGCTTCTGGTTATCATCCTCCGCAATGTCCTTACGCTTGGCCCACAGTTGATGGAAGAGGAGTATTTTCCGTCTTATACCTGCGCAAGGATCATGGAGATCGGCAGCTTTCTGTCGCGGATTGAGGGGACGATTTCCGTCAACTTTATCGTAGCAGGACTGACAAAAACCAGCTTGTGCCTGTACTCCGGGGCTTTGGGGCTGGCAAAGCTGCTGAATACTCCCAATAAGCTCGACCTGATCATGATGCCGATCTTCATGTTCGTTTTGATGCTCTGCGTCCTCTCTTACACTGATGCGGTGCAGATGTTCGATTTTCTCGACCTTTACCCGCTGTATGCCCTGCCATTCCAGGTCATTGTCCCTCTTATTATCTGGCTGGTAGGCGAATGGAGAACCCACAGCAAAAAGACCTCTTCGGTACAGACGGCATCGCAAACTTCCTGAATAATATCTGTCTTTCCAGATAATTGCTGCGAATCTTCAGCAGGCAAAACACCCTTTGGTTTTTTGTGTGCGCAGAGAATGCTGAAACGCATAGCAAAGAGAATGTTTTATGCTGTTAACGGCGATTTAGCGCCCGAAATTAGCGGTTTGTGTTTGCAACAACTTTCTCAAATCTTCATACTATACTAAAGGGTGCCATCCTTTTACGAGAGACCTATTATATAGATAGGAGATTTGCATATGTCATCAGACAGAAGATCCTCATTTGGTGTCGGGGATTCGTTTTCCCCCGGCATGAAGATTTACAGCAGTAACAGCGGCAACAGTGGCTGCCCACCTTGCCCGCCGCCCTGCCCGTCACCGTGCCCACCGCCGTATCCGCCCTGCCCGCCCTGCCCGCCGTGCCCGCCTCCGTTCCCGATTCCGGGTCCCACGGGTCCCACAGGCCCCGCAGGTGCACAAGGTCCCGCCGGTCCGACCGGCGCTCCCGGCCCCGCTGGCCCCGCCGGCCCGCAGGGAGTACAAGGGCCCGTAGGCCCCGTAGGTCCTCAGGGAGCAGTAGGTCCCGCAGGTCCTCAGGGAGTACAAGGTCCCACCGGTCCCACGGGCGCAACGGGTGCCACAGGTGCTACAGGCGCCACGGGTGCACAAGGTCCTGCCGGCCCTGCCGGCCCGACCGGCCCCACAGGCGCAACGGGCGCAACAGGTGCCACAGGTGCCACGGGTGCCACAGGCGCAACCGGCCCGACCGGCCCCACAGGCGCGACGGGTGCTACAGGCGCCACAGGCCCTGTAGGTCCCACTGGAGCCACAGGCGCAACGGGTGCCACCGGCCCGACCGGTCCCACAGGTGCTACAGGTGCAACAGGCGCAACCGGCCCCGTAGGCCCCACTGGAGCCACAGGTGCAACAGGTGCCACAGGCCCCGTAGGCCCCACCGGACCCACCGCTCCGTGTATCAAATGACAACTTTCAGGAACAGAAAAGCGCCCTGCCGATCATTCGGCGGGCGCTTTTTTTATGAAACAGGCGAGCCGCCTGTTCGGGAAAAACCAGATTTCTTTTGGCGGCTGTGAAAAAACGCTTTCTTTGCTTACTCCAGCATCCACATACCGCCGTCCACATGATATACCTGGCCGGTGATGTACCACCCTTCATCGGAGCAGAGGTATGCCGCCATATTGGCGATGTCTGTCGGGTCGCCAAAGCGGTGCATCGGAATTTTAGAGAGCAGGCTCTCCCGCAGCTCCGGCTCCCAGCTGTTGGTGATGTTGCTGGGCACCACGCCGGGGGACACGCCGTTTACGGTGATGCTCTGACGAGCCGTTTCACGCGCAAGGGATTTGGTCATGCAGATCAGGGCTGCCTTGGAGGCCCCATAAGCGATCTGACCGTTGCTATAAGCACCGCCTGTGTTGCCCGATGGAGAGGTCAGGTTGATGATGCGTCCCCAGCCCTTTTTGCGCATCTGCTCGATCGCATACTTCGAGCAGAGGAACGCGCCCCGCACGTTCACCTTTATCACCTTGTCGAAGGTCTCCGGCTCCATATCCTCGATCAGGGCGTTCAGGTTAATGCCGGCGTTATTGATCAGGATGTCCACGCCGCCGCTTTCCTGCTCCATCCGGTCGAAAAACCGCCGCATATCCTCGACCTCAGACACGTCCGCGCGCACGCAGTGCAGATTCTGCGGATTCTCCACCAGCTCCGGCAGTTTGTCGAGATTGGCCTGATTCACGTCGCAGACATAGACCGCCGCGTGGTCGGCGAGGAACCGCCTGGTGAATGCCAGCCCGATTCCATTCGCACCGCCGGTGACACATACTGTTTTATTAGAAAACATATTGAAACGCTCCTTTGTATCAAACGGGTTTGTGGTTACTGCATTCCAGCACGATTTTGGGATACTGCGAGGAACGCAGCAGGTCGAACGCCTCCACCCCCTGTGACAGCGGCAGAACCTTGCCGATGATTTTTTCGGTCTGCAGCTTGGGGATGAGGTTCATGACACGATGATAATGGAAGGTCGTGGTGAATGCCGTATGGATGCTCGCTTCCTTCTGATAAAGCCGGTAGAGGTTTACCGGCAGCTCGTACTGCATGGGGTACACCGCGAAATACATCACTTTGCCCTTGTTTGCGACCAGGTCCAGCATCGCGGGTGCGGCGGACGGCGACCCGGAGGCCTCGAAAACCATATCGTAGCCCCGCTCCTGCGTGATCTCCTTACCTCTGGCAACCGTATCCTCCGTAAGGGGGTCAACCACGTACTCCGCCCCCAGTGAGAGAGCCAGCTCACGCTTGGAGGCGACCGGCTCGAACACCGTGACCTTCGTGCCGCCGTGCAGCAGAAGCAGATTCAGCAAAATGCTGCCGATCCCTCCTGCGCCGGAAAGCGCTACGGTCGCGCCCGCCGGTATCTCCATCAGGTCAACCCCGCGCAGGGCGCAGGCACATGGCTCTGCAAGGCAGTACGGCAGCATGTCGTCCCCGTCGGGAATCCGGAAGATCATATTGGGGCGTACCAGCGCGTATTCCGTAAAGGTACGCACGCGCCACCGGTGTTTGCAGAACATATCGTCCCCGCGCTTGCAGTCGTCGCACTCGCCGCAGGGGGACGCCCCCGCGCAGGCGACACGGTCGCCAAGCTTCCAGCCCAGCTCCGCCATTCCCTTGCCCAGTGCGACGATGGTGCCGCAGGACTCATGCCCCAGCAGATGCGGCGTTGGCACATTGTCCATTCCGTGGTCGACCACATGCAGGTCCGACCCACAGAATGCGACGTAATCCACCCGGATTTTGATCGTTCCCGGTTTTACCTGCGGTTCCGGCAGCTCGCGCAGCTCTACGCGTCCCGGTTCCGTATACATCAAAGCTTTCATGTGTTCCCCTTTCCTTTAACCCTTGACGGAGCCCGCCGTCATGCCTGTCACCAGATGCTTCTGCACCAGCATAAACAGCAGAACGACCGGGATCACCGCCGTAATTCCTCCCGCGGAGATCATGTCCCACCGCACGTCGTATTCGCCAATGAAGGAGAACAGCGAAACCGGCAGGGTTCTGGTTTCGGAGGAGGTAAACATCACCGCGTAAAGATATTCGTTCCAGGAATTGATAAAGATATAGCTTCCGGTAGCGACCATGCCCGGCTTGAGCAGCGGGATGATGACCCGCAGAAACAGCTGTGGCATGGAGGCTCCGTCGATTTTCGCCGCTTCCTCAATCTCCTGCGGAATTTCATCCATAAAGCCGGTCATCAGCCAGATCGCGAAGGGAATCGTAAAGGTGCAGTATGCGATCACAAGGCTGACCCAGCTGCCCAGCAGATGCAGGTTCCGGAAGGTGATGAACAGAGGAGTCAGGAACAGCACCTGCGGGAACATATACAGCAGCAGGATTCCGCTGAGCGCAATGTCCCGGCCCGGAAAGCGATACCGTGAGAAGGCGTACCCCGCCATAGACGATACGATGATCGCGATGCAGCTGGTGACGGTGGCGACCAGAGTGCTGCGGAGCATGCTGGGGATAAAATCCGTATTGGTAAACAAAAAGCGATAATTATTGAGCGTGGGCATCTCTGGAAGGTAGTGTACGGTCTTGGTATACAGCTCGCTGGTGTTTTTCAGGGAGGTGAGAAAGGTCCACGCATAGGGGAAGATGATGAACACCAGCAGCAGCGCAAAAGGCAGGTAAAACAGGAAGAAATTTTTTCTCTTTTTCATCGCTCATCTCTCCCTATTTTTTCTGGTGAATTTCAAATAGAAGGTCATGAACAGGATCATAATGAGGGTTCCATACACCGCGATGGTGGAACCATAGCCAAAGTTCAGGGATTTCTGCGCTTCTATGTAAGCGTTCAGGGAAAGCGTCAGCGAGCTGTACCCCGGTCCACCCTGAGTCATCAGATAAAGCACCTCGACGTTGTTGAATACCCAGATAATGCGAAGCAGACTGGTAATTACAATCGTCGGGAAGATGTGCGGCCATGTGATATAGTAAAACTTTTGCCAGATATTCGCGCCGCTGACGTCGGCGGCCTCATACAGATCGATCGGGATGGACTGCAGGGAAGCCAGAATCATGATCGCGAAGAAGGGCGTACCCTGCCAGACCATCGTCAGAATTTGGGCGTTCAGCGCCGTATGAGCGTTGGAAAGCCACGCGACCTTATCCCCGAGGATTCCCGCACGCATCAGCAGATCGTTGAGGACCCCGAAATTGCCGTTATACATCCACATCCACATCAGCGCAATTACCACGCCCGGGGTGACCCATGGGATCAGAGAGATGGAGCGGAGAAAGCCCCGGAATCTGAAATTCTGGTTCAGGATCAAGGCGAGGATGAGGCCGAGCAAAAACTGCAGGGATACGGTGACGATCACCCAGCGCGCCGTATTGGACAGGGACGCGAGGAACGCATCGTCGTGCCAGACCTGGATGTAGTTTTGCAGCCCGACAAACCGCCGGTTTGCAAGGTCGAACATCGCGTAATACTGAAAGCTGGTGAACACCGCGTAAAAAATCGGATAAATAATGATGCAGCAGATCAGCAGAAGCGCCGGCGCCAGCATGATATACGGCGTATAATCCCGTTTCTTTCGAACGTTTTGTACACTATTTGTCATAGAATCACCTTTTCTGAAAAAGCGGAAAGCGCATGCTTTCCGCTTTTTCCCTTTCACTCTTGCCGTGCGCATCATGGCACATAACATCAGATTTGCAAAGGGGCAAACCACAAAAGTGCTGCGGAAAGCATAAGGTTTGTGTCTTTGCCTCGCCAAAGGAGGGGCAAAGACACGGTTTCATCTCTTACAAGCAACCGCTGCCCGGATTATTTCAGTGAGTCGCTGAGGATCTGCATCATCTGTTCGCTGCTGATTTCGCCCAGAAGCGCACGCTGCATGGTCTGCGGCCAGATTTTTTCGGTAAACTGCCCCATGTTCGGCACGGGCGGCAGCATTTTGGAATCCGGCAGGCTGTCGATCGAAATCTTCATGAACGGATCGCTCTGATATTTGTCGAGCTTCTGAACCGATTCCATCCACGGAACCATGTCGACATTATCGGAGATGATGTCATGGATTTCAGGGCTGGTCAGCCATTTCGCGAACTTGAGAGTAGCCTCTTTCTGCTTCGAGCTTGAGTAGACGCCGATGCTGGACGGGATGCTCGGTACATATTTTCCGCCGTCGCCGGTGGGTACGGGCACTACCGCCAGATTTTCCTTGCCGACTGCTTCCAGCATACCGGTGGAGGAGCCGACGTGGTGGATCAGCATCGAGGCAACGCCGGATTTGAAGTTCTGAACGGTCTGCTCAAAGCCGTCCGTGGGAGCGGAGGGCGGAGCCCAGCCGTTTTTGAAGATGTTCAGGTACATTTCGTTCGCCTTTACCAGCGTGGGATTCGTGAGCATCGGTACGTCGTTTTCATCGACATAGTCGGCGCCCTTCAGGCTGTTGAGCACCAGAGAAGCCCACATGTCCTGTCCGCCTTTCGCACCGCGCATGCTGAAGCCGTAGGTGTCGATTTTTCCGTCACCATTGGTGTCGCGGGTCAGCTTTTCGCAGGCCTCATAGAATTCCTGCATATTGGTGGGATAATTGAGCCCGACCTCTTTGAAGTGGTCGGCGCGGCAGTAGAGATAGAGCACCACGTTGCAGAACGGCAGGCTGTACAGCCGATCCTGTCTTGCATAGGCCGTATCCATTTCCGCTTTCGGAATCTCAGGGAGCACTTCCCATTTGCTCACCTCGTCCGTGAGGTCCTCGAGTGCGTTCATTCCCTTTAGTTCTGTCAGCCAGGAAGGATACATCTTGAAAACATCGGGGCCCGTGTTGGAGCTCATCGCGGTGATCAGCTTGTCGTGGTAGCTGCTCTGTGGAATGGATTCAAATTTGACATTGATATCCGGAGCATATTCCTTCCACTTGCTCTCCAATATGTCTTTATGCATGCCTTCCAGATCTTCCCAGTACCAGAATGTGAGATTTACCGGCTCTCCAGATGTTCCTGAAGCCGCAGGTGTGCCGGACGATGAGGAATTGGGTGCGCAGCCGCCCAGGGCCGATAAGGCCATCACAGCGGAAAGGGACAATGCCAACCATTTTCTCTTCATTTCTATACCTCCTAATCATTATTTATAAAAACAGCTTCCTGTTTTATAGGTCATTCTCGAAACAGTCCTTGATGTAATGGAGTCCCTGCCGCAGCCGCTGCATGCGGCCCAAAAAGGAAACGTCCTGTTCCAGGTTCCTCCAGATTCTCATGTTCTGAGAGGCTTCGCCCAGAAACATCAGAAAGCTTTCGATCGTGACGGAGCCGTCGTAGCCGGTTTCCCGCAGGGCCTTCCCGATTTCGGGCCAGCAGATGCGGGCTGTATGATACGGGATTTTCCGGTTTGGCTCGCTCACATGAAAATGCCCGATCTTTCCTTTTGCGGCGCGGATCGCCGCCGGGATGTCGTCCTCCTCTATGTTCATGTGGAACACGTCGGCCAAAAGCTTACAGTTGGGGCTTTCCACACACCGGCAGAAATCCAGGCCCTCCGCCAGCGTGTTGATGAGATAATGCTCAAAGCGGTTTACGACCTCTAAATTAACGGTCACACCTTCGCTTTCCGCTGTGGGCATGACGCTTCGGATGCCTTCGATGCTGCGCAGAAGGCGTTCCCGCTTTACTGTGGGATCAATGCGAAGGCTCTGGTAATCGGCCGGCCACCGGGAGTAAACGATTCCCCCCAGCATGGTTCCGCCTGCTTTGGCAATCCTGCGGATGGAGAGACGAAGATAATCCTGCGCGAGCTGGCGCGGCTCCTCTTCCGGCGCGCTCATTTCATAGCCCTCTGGAAAACGGAAGGTATAGATTGCCTGCACGCCCGTTTCTTTCTGCGCCTGCCGGATCTGTTCGCAAAACCGCTCGTCACCCGCCAGTATGCTGTCGGGGATCCGAGTTTCAAAGGTTTGTGCGCCAAGCTCCGCCGCCTGTGCCAGATGCAGGGCCAGCTGCTCTGCGTCGTACTCCGGTCCCCAGCATCCAAGGTGTACGCCATACCGCATTCCGGTTCCCTCCCCGCGTGTGTTTTCCTCTCTTGTTCCACATTTTATCTATTTTTGCGGACTTACACAATGAAATTTTACTGCATCATTGACAACTATTTACACGAATCAAAATTCGGCGGCGAGCAAACAGGAACATTTTTACGAATTTGCGTGACTATTTTCCGTTTTTTCTATTCGCCTTGCTTTTTTTCACCGAAATCATATAATGATCGGTAGAAAGAAATCACGAAGCGATTGGAAACGGAACAGAAAAAGCAACCGTTTCTTCCGCAAAGGAGGGTATGGTACCATAGCCGCAGGCGGCCTTTGTACCGCCAATTGATAAAATATACCACAACGGCCGATCTGTGCCTGTGGTATAGTCAATACAAAACGCAGAAACGCTCAGGGTGGGTGCTTCACCGCCGGATTTACCGTAAGGATTGGTGCATATGTTCGCAAACAGAAGCCTGAAAAGCAAACTTTTTTTCTGCCTGTTCGTCTTTCTTGTGCTCCCGTATTTAGCGCTGAACGCTGTCTTTTACGCCGCGGCGGAATCGATCATCCATGAAAAAATCGTCAACTCCACAACCAAAGCGCTCAAGCAGACCTGTTTGAACATTGAGGGAGTCGTTTCTTCCATTGTGACGGGCTCGAATGTGATCGCGCGGACAGACTGGGTCGCACAGGGATTAGTCAGCCCCCCCGCCGACGCTTTGGGCAGAACCCGCCTGCAAATTGAAATCAACACCTTGTTTCAAAGCGTGCAAACCAACATTCTGCCGGTGGAGAGCGAAATTTTGATGGTGTCCGCCAGCGGAGAAATTTATTCCACAGCGCTGCGGGATCCTGACCGCGCCGACGCTGCTCTCTCCTCCAGCTGGTGCGGCCAGACCCTGGAACGCAGCTATTTTTATAACTGGCATCAATTACATAACAGGGATTTGGGGCTGATGGGAGGAGAAAATGCAGAGGTGATCGTCATGTCACGCGCCGTCAGAGATTCCTCCGGGAAAGTCTGCGGCGTTCTGGCCATCGCGATTGATAAGAGGGTCTTTTCCGAAATCTTTTCCAACCTCGCTTCAGACCGTCAGGAAAGCTACATCATTACCGAAGCAGATGGCAGCATTGTGCTTTCTTCACGGCAATTCTCTGTTTCCGAAGCCTTCGCGCCTTATTTTCAGCAGATTTTGGACAGGCGCAGCGGTTCTTTCTCTTATTATGACAGCTCCGATCAATATCTCGTGAATTTTATGAGCATCGATCCCCTCAACTGGAGAATCGCCGTCTTCTCCCCGCATCGGTATGTGTTTTCCGAAATCGATCAGCTGCGCACCAAGACCATTTCACTGCACATCCTTTTCCTGGTTCCCTTCTCGGTTATCGTGATTGCCTTGTTCTATCGCTTTCTGCGTCCGCTTTCCGCGCTCATGACATTGATCCATCGGGTGCAAAAGGGAGACCTCTCCCGGCGGGCCCCCGTCACATCAAAGGATGAGCTTGGCGTTTTGACCGAGCACTTCAATACTATGTTGGATAACGTCGGCCGCCTGATCGAGGAAAATCAGCAAAAGCAGCTTCGTCTGGCGGAGCAGGAGAAGGAAAAAGAGGCAATGCGGTACCTGGTTCTGTATTCCCAGATCAACCCGCACTTTTTGTTCAACACCCTGAACAACATCAAGTGGATGGCCCTGATCAACCACGACCGTGTCGTGGCGGACAGCATTTCAAAGCTGGGGCATTTGCTGGAGGCCAGCATTCGGAACACCCAAGACGAAATCACGCTGCGGGAAGAGCTGTCTTATCTGGAAAGCTATGCGCACATCATGCTGCTGAGCCAGCCGGGCAAATTCAAGCTGCATTTCGACGTCGCACCAGAGGTAATGGAGTGCAGAATCTTAAAGCTTCTGCTGCAGCCGCTGGTAGAAAACAGCATCATACACGGGTTCCAGAACAAGGCGGAGAACGGGAAAATCATCATCACCGCCGCGCGGCGCGACGGTAACCTTGTCATTGAGGTATCCGACAACGGGGTAGGCGTGCAGGAAACGGAGCTGGACGGCATTTTAAGCCGGAAGCTGCCGATGAACAAGCTTGGCGTCAACAACACCAATCAGCGCATCCGCCTGTATTACGGAGAGCAGTTCGGTATCCAGATCACCTCAAACATGGACGGAGGGACCCTTGTGACTGTTACTCTGCCATTCCACATCCAAAAAGAGGAGGCGAATTCAGATGTATAAGGTATTGATCGCTGATGACGAACCGTTGGTGCGGATCGGGCTGGCTTCCTCGATTCCCTGGAAGGAGCTGGATCTGGCGCTTGTAGGGGAGGCCTCCAACGGAAAAGAGGCGCTCGCGCTGATCGAAGCCTATGAGCCGGACATTTTGCTGCTGGACATCGGAATGCCCGTCATGGATGGAATCCGCCTGATGGAAATCCTCAAGGAGCGCAAGTATGCCGTTCAAACGCTTGTGCTGAGCTGCCACAATGAGTTTGAATATGTCAAACAGGCCTTGAAGCTGGGCGCTTTTGATTATATCCTCAAGCTTTCTCTGGACGTTGACGAGCTGACCCGTCAATTAAAACAGATCAAAGAGAATCTGGGAGAACATTCCGCAGATACCTTCCGCCAGGATAAAAAAGTGATCAACGATTATCTTTATCGGTTCCTGAACTATCTTCCGGAAGCCTCTCCTCTTCCTGCAGAGGTGCAAGAAGCCCTCGCGCAGACGGAGCAAAACGAAAATGACCTTTTGATGATCGAGATGCGGCGGCCATGTGAGCGGTCAGAGACCTACTCCAATATCCTGCGCGAGGTCGCTTTGCAGACGCTTGGGCCTGAACAGCCGTGGTATTACTGCATACTGGACGCCTGCAAGGTGCTGTTCATCATTCCCGGGCAGCCCGAAGCCCAGATCGAATTGTTGATCCACCGTATTTTCGATATGCTGCACGCCTATCTCAGCAGCCAGTTTCATATCGGCGTCAGCGCGCCCTTTACAGGAATTTCGAAAATACATGAAGCGGTGCGGCAGGCGGATACCGCGCTGCGCCACGGCTTTTACACCCCGAACCAGAGCGTTTTCTTCTTTACGAAGGAACCTCGATACGTCATGAATTCCCTGATCAGCAGTTCGCTGGAAAAAAGTATTTATCAGCAGATAGAGCTTGGGAATTTCGATGAGGTAAAGAGGATGGTGCTGGAGATCATCGATGAGAACCTGGAAAAAAAGACGCTGCACCCCAGTGTTCTACTGGGGAATATGATCGAGATCACGGGGCTTTTCGCAAAGTATCTGCGCACGTTTGATCTGATGCTCCCGGACCTTTCCGAAGAATACGAGCACTTTTTTGAGCAGATTCTGAAATACCGCAGCATCTTTGCGCTTCGGGAGGGTTACGAGCGGTTTCTGGACTGCTATGCGCAGCGGGTGAGCCAGCTCAAAAAGAGCGGCAACCGCGACGATATTGTTAAAGCAAAGGTCTATATTCAGGAAAATTTCCGGAAGCAGCTTTATCTGGAGGACGTTGCGAGATACGTCAATATGAGCAAGAATTATTTCAGCTGCATCTTTAAAAAAGAAACCGGCTTCAGCTATGTGCATTACCTGAATTCCCTGCGGGTGGAGGAGGCCCAGCGGCTGTTCCAGACCGGTTCGTTTAAAATCTACGAGGTGGCCGAAATGGTGGGCTATAACAATACCAATTACTTTTATAAGACCTTTAAAAAATTTACCGGCTATAACCCGAACGATTTTCGAAATAATCTAAGCAGATAACATGCTCTGCGGCAGACAACCAGATTTAACAAACATTGCGAAAAAGGCTC
>NZ_AKFU01000044.1:0-19238 GCF_000277625.1 Clostridium sp. MSTE9 | reverse complement strand
CTGGATGCCGGGTATACCGGCTCAAAAGACAAGGTTGAAAAAAGAGGCTATATCGCGCATATCCGTCCCCGATCTGAGGAAAAACAGGAGCTCTTGCGGAATCCCGATTTTAAAGCCCGGCGCTGGGTAGTAGAGGTTACGCATTCGTTCTTCAACCGTTTCCGCAAATTGCTGGTTCGTTTTGAAAAGAAAGCTGCAAACTACCTTGGTCTTCTGCATTTTGCCTGTGCAATTATTGTCTGGCGTAAATTGATTCGAGTCCATATCTAATTTATGGATAGGCTCTTAGCATTCGCTCGTTTAGGTTACCGGCCGGTTCCGCTTTATAATGGTGTTTATGGAGCACGCGCATCTTCAATGATTGTTCCGGTAGAAGATATTGTAGCCGCGTTATATAAAGGAGCAGATGTACTCAGGGCATAAAATATCCGGTCCGATGCACCTCCGGTATTTCTGCTGGATTCCAATAGAATGAAAGGGGCTGGAAAGACACCCGGCAAATACGATAACCGCTGGTGCGTTTTTCCACAGGATATGCCCTCCGCCTCTTTTTTGTTAAAAGAGCAGATTCAAAATATTATTGTATATTCGGATGAAATACAAAATGATTTATCTCATATTTCACGCCGTTACCAGGAACAAGGTATTAAAATTCATCTATATAATTGCAAAGGATCTCTGAAAGAGGTGGCTGTCGTTAAGCCCTCCTATTTCAAAAGTTTGTCTTATCGTTTTCAGGTGATCATGGGATTGGTTCGTAATACGTCCGGCGGATTTGGCGGAAAAGTACCGGAAGCGACACAAAGCGGTTCGGGAGGCCGTCGTTTCGGTATGGGGTAAAGGATATCCAGATGAAAATCGAACCACAAACTTAACTTCCAATTATGTTTACAATATTGCGAAAATGGCCAAGTCCGATTATTTATATCATATAACCTTATTTTATATTTTGGAGGTAATAACATGGCCAAGTATAAACGTGACTTTCAAGGGGATTTTAGCGAACTATTGAATATTCTTCATTCTGGAATTCTAAACGGCAGCGCATCGGCGAGCTTTGAGGACGGTAGCGATTATTCGTACAATGATATACGCTGTGCTGTCCGTGTTTACGAAAGATACAGTATGATGGGCGGTAATCGTGTTAGTTTAAATATTACATTGATTGGCAATGGAAATCGCCTATTTCTTACTGCTATTACATCCGGCGGCAGCCAGGCAGTTTTCTTTAAAGTAAACACGATGGGTGAGGAATCTTTTTTAGATTGCGTAAAAGAAATTGTGGAGAATTATTCACGTTAATAATGGGTGCAGTATCCTATTATTCACATTAGGAAAAACAGTCATAGTAACTTCGCATTATGTTTATAATCCATATGTAATAGTTTATGTAGGTGCTATTAATACAAAGTATAGTCAGAGTGAAGAACAAAAAAGCAAATGCCAGTTGTCCGTTAGGAAAAATAATCCAGTGTCCATCTTCTCATTCGTATAATAAACCGCAAGGCTTTTCGCCTTGCGGTCACTGTGTTTTGGGCGTAGATAATAGGGATTGAACCGCTAACCTCCTAAAATATTCGTGAAATCTCCCAGCTGATCTCCCCCCATGTTTCCCAGTCCAAATTTCTTTTAGAGGCTAAAATCATCGTAATCATTACATTTCTTTGCTTATTTGTGAATTCCAGTCATTCGAAGATTGCATCAGTTACTAGTGCCTCCGATATATTGCGGATAGAGACGGTGCTCGACAAAAATTCACAGGGGCCTTTTCAGGAAAAAAGTAAAGGACCCGGCTGCTACTTCCCGCCCGTTGTCGTCGGTCAGAGAAACCTCGTACAGGCAGAGGGTACGTCCTATTTTCTGGGGAATAGCACGGCAATAAATCTTATGCCCATCCCCAAAGGCGGGGCTTAAAAAGTGGAAGGAATAATTCACGGTGACGCACATGTGTCCGGTGGCGCAGGCAACGCCGTTGCCGGCTACCGTGTCGGCCAACGTGGCAAGGCAGCCGCCGTGGACAATCCCCGCAGAGTTCAGAGATTGGGGTGTGATGACCAGTTCTCCCTCGGCCACATCCTTTTCCAGCTTTGTAACGGTGATCCCATTGTAGGAGGAGAAACTCTGCACGGAATTTTCTCTCTCCCGCCATGCGTTCCGTGTGTTCATCTTGCTGTCGATTGGATTCATCTAAACTCTCTCTCATTTCTCTCAACACGGTGATATAAAAGAGATCGTTGAAATCTTCCGGATTTCAACGATCTCTTTCACGATATGGTGGAGATAAGCGGGATCGAACCGCTGACCTCTTGAATGCCATTCAAGCGCTCTCCCAGCTGAGCTATACCCCCATAGGGCAATTCTGCGGAAAATTCGTCGTTTTTCGCTGAACTGCCTGACTATAATATCATGATACATCCAAAAAAGCAAGACTTTTTTCAAAAAAAATAGCTTTTTATGGATTTGCCCAACTTTACCGTTTTATCCTATAAAACGATTATAAAAACAATTCGGGCTCGGCACGGCGGGTCAAGCCTTCTTCCAACTCGTGCTGATGATACAGATATCCTTCATCCGTATAATACTTGGCACCCTGCGGACACTTCTTGATACAGGCCCCACACTTAATACAGATGCCAATATATTCGCTCACATCCTCATAAGAAATGGAACCCATGGGACAGATTTCGGCACACAGCTTGCAGTCGTTGCACGCCGAACTGGTCTGCGGCTTCACCTTTCGGATGTCTACGGGGTTTCCTTTCCTGTCGCGCGGCTGATAATATCCGCGGTACGGATGCGGGACACCTTCCACCTCGATCAGCGAAAGCTCCTGCCCAGAGAGGAGCTTCTCTGCAACCTGCTGCCCAAAGTGCCCGGCCTTCGAAAAATCCTCTGCATCCGGTCTTCCTGCGGCCAGAACCCGGGAAAACGAGTGCTCACCGACAAAGGCCGCCGCGGCCATCGGGCGAAATCCCGCTTTATGTAACAGATCGCGAAGCTCGATCAGAGCGTCATCGTAATTGCGGTTGCCAAAGAGCACTACCGGCACGGCCAGCGCATGATTGCCCTGTAAGGTGTCCAAAAATTTCAGCAGCACATTCGGCACCCGGCCCGCATATACCGGAGTTCCAAAAATCACCAGATCGTCCTCTTCGAACACCAGCGGACACTCCCGGCCTTTGGGTAGGGTAAAATCCACAATGCTGACGGGCAGCCCCAGCTTCTCCGCTGCAGCCCCGGCAATTTTCATCACTGTTTTTTCAGTCGTCCCTGTAGCGCTGAAAAAAACAGCCTTTACCTGATTGATTCCAGACATTTCACCGCTCCTTTTACATATTGTTCTTTATGATATCATCCGTTTTCTCACTTTGACGCAAATAACAGTGCGGCGTGAGGTTTTGCAAGGTCATTATATCATGAGCTTTTCCATTATAAGTTCTTATATCGACTTACGAGAAACAGCCGGGGTACCAGTATGATGAAAAGAAAGCTTTCCCCTATCTTACACGTGAGGTCATTCTATCATAAGTTTGAGGCTGTCCCTCAAAAGGGATCCTAAGTATCATAAACCACCAAACGGATGACTCTATGCTCTCTCCGCCCCAAAAGCTCCGCTTTTGCTCGCGGCGTGAGGTCATTATAACATAACACATCGAGAAGTCAACAAGATCAAAACCAGCGTTTTTCAAGCGTTATGGAAAGACCAGGAGCCGCCCTCAGTGTATTTTAATGAATAAACGACTGATTTTTTGGGCAAAACTTCATATTAAATAAGTGGAAAGAGAAGGAGGTTTATCCATGGGTATACTCGCTTGGGTCATTATTGGCGCATTGGCTGGATGGATTGCAAGTAAATTTATGAATACCGACGCCTCTATGGGTGCGTTTGCAAACATCGTAGTTGGTATTGTCGGCGCATTGATCGGCGGTTTTCTGATGAACATGCTCGGTGGTGTGGGTATCACCGGATTTAACCTGTGGAGTCTGTTAGTTGCTGTGATCGGCTCTGTCATTCTCCTGTGGATCTTAAGGCTGTTTAAAAATCATTGAGAAAAGCGGAACTTTCCCCTCTTTTCTGCAAACAGGAGCGTCGGGCCAATGGCCCGACGCTCCTGTTTGTTATGCAAAACTATATGGCGTATAAGCTTGGAAAATGGTTTTTGCAGCGGGCATCATCACCGCTCCGCGCGGCGGTCAGCCCTTTACCGCACCGCTGGTCATGCCGGAAATGATCTGCTTCTGGAAGAGCGCGTACCCCAGAACACTGGGAACAATCGCAATAATAATCGCTGCGTACATCGATACATAATCCGTTGTAAACTGGTTGGTAAAATAACGAATCCCGATCTGGATCGTTTTATTCTGCGGCGATGAGGTCAGCAGATTGGCGTAAACGAATTCATTCCAGCAGGTGATGAACTGAAACGTGGCCGCCGTAATCAGTCCTGTTTTGGAAAGCGGCAGGATGATTTGAAAGAAGCGCCCGAAAAATCCACAGCCGTCGATGTAAGCCGCCTCTTCGATTTCGCGCGGCAGAGAATCCATAAATCCGCGGATGATGATGACCGCAATCGGCAGGCCGATCGCAGTGTACAGAATCCGCAGCGCGTTCATGGAATCGAGCAGGCCGATCCTGCTGAAAATCGTGAAATACGGAACCATCAGGGCGTTGAGCGGAACCATCACGCCGGCGGAAAAAATGGTGAAGAAGATTTCTTTTCCTTTAAAGTCAAAGCGGGAGATCGCATACGAGGCCATAGCGGCCACAAACACGTTCGCCGCGGTGGCAATCACCGCAACCGTCACGGAATTCCAGATCATCTGTCCCAGATTGGCCTGAGAAAACGCGTTGATATAATTCTGAAACTGCGGAACGGCCGGAAAAGAAAACGGATCATTGAAATACTCGGCGTTGGTTTTTAACGATGTAATCAACAGCCACAGCAGCGGGAACAGCGTGTACACCGCAAACAGAAGGATGATAAACCATTTGAGAATCAGACACAAAACTCCCTTGGTGCTGTAACTGGCTTTTCCTTTTACAATCCCTTCCATGACGCTCCCCCCTATCTTTTCTTTTCCGCAAACAGCCTGCGCACCACAATGATTACCAGCGTGCCGGTCAGAATCAGCATCATGCTCGAAGCATTGGCGCCACCGTAATTGTTATTGCGCATCTGATTGTACAGGTACAGCACCAAAACCGAAGTACGGTTGGCCGGGCCGCCGTTTGTGAGCAGATACAGCTGCTCGAAGGTACGCAGCGCGTACACGGCCGCCAGCGTTACGCAGGTCATGATGGAGTACCGGATGAGGGGAATCGTAATATGCCATTCCATCTGCAGGCGGCTCGCGCCGTCGATGGTGGCTGCTTCGTAATAGCTTTCGTCAATATCGCTGATCCCGGCCATCAGGATGACCATAAAGTACCCGATGTAAAATAGGCCGTACACCAGCACACAGGTAAATGCCGTTTTGGGGTCTCCCAGCCAATTGCGGGTCGAATCCCCCTGACCCACCAGCTTGAGCAGGCCGTTCAAAAGACCGAATTCACTGTTGTATACCGCCGACCACAGCATGGCAATGGCGATGCCGGAGATCACCTGCGGCAAAAAATAAACGGTCCGAAAGATTTTCCATCCGCGTGGCTTTGTAGAAAGCACCATCGCCATGATCAGCGCCAAGGGAACCTGCACCAGACAGACGCCGGCTACCCAGATCAAATTATTCCTGGCACTGCGCCAAAATACCTTATCCGAAAAAATTTTGGCATAGTTCTGCCACCCGGTGAATTCCGGCGCAGTGATCCCATTCCATTTAAAAAAGCTGGTAACGCCGACGGAAAGGATCGGGACGATAAAAAACACCAGAATCAACAAAAGCGCCGGTGCAAGGAAAAGAACGATGCCGATCCTGTCCTGCTTTGTGATCTTCATAGTAAACTCCCCTGTTTCCTTTTCAAAGAAAGGCCGCGGGCGGCCCAAGAAACACGATCCCGCCCGCGGCATAACCGATGTTGCCCGAAAACCGGATTTGTCAGCTGTTGCTGTCCTTTACTTCCTTCAGGTGCTGCACAAATTCAGCAGGGGTAATGTCGCCGATCACAAGGGATTCCAGCGCCGCGGGGAACTCATTTGCCACGGCCGTGGGAACGGAGCCCTGGAAATGACCGATCATGAAAGACGCCGCGGCGCTCTGCTTTACGATCTCGGCCTGCAGCGGGTCTGTGATTTTAGAGGCGTCCATTTTAATGGCGAACAGGGCGCCGGAGGAGTTTGCAAGCTCTACCACGCGTTCGGGATCGCTGACATAGCGCAGGAACGCTTTGGCCGCCTCGGCCTTCTGAGGATCATCCTGCTTGCCCGCCACCAGATACGCCTGAATGGTGCTGATATACGCGCCGCCGTTTTTGCCGTCGTAGCTTAGGCCGGGTGCAAGCACCAGATTGTCGTACAGGCCCTGCACGCCCTCTTTCTTGATGCGGCCCAAAATCCAGGAACCGTTGGTATAAATGGCTGCGCGTTCATTGAAGAAGTGGCCGTTTACCACAGTGGCATCCGCACCGACTGCGTCGGAGGAGGTGTTCTGGAACATTTTCACCATGATTTCCGCCGCTTTTTCAAACGCGGGGTCATCAAAGCCGTTCTTATAGACATCTGCACCGCCGCAGGCCGCCAGAGCATAGGAGTACCAGAGCATGGAGGTCCACGCGTTGGCGCTTGTCATCTGCGTTGCCGGGAAAATGTTCTTCGCCTTGAGCTTGGCGCAGGCATCCCAGAATTCATCATATGTAGTGGGAATGGACGTTACGCCGGCTTCTTCCAGCAGTTTTTGATTGTACATGATCGGAACAACCGCGCTCTCATAAGGCATCGCATAGTTGGCGCCGTCGATTTGGGCTCTCTCGATGATCCCGTCCTCAAAACGGGAAGCCATGTCGGATTCCGCCAGAAAATCGGTCAGGTTCATCAGCTTGCCGGACGATGCGTACAGCTCCAGATCCGGGAAATCCTGCACGGTAAACAGATCCGGCGCAGCCCCAGTGGAAATCAGAGTACGGATCTTATCGCGGTAGGCGTCGTAATCCGTCTGCTCCTCCAGTTTAATCTGATACTTCCCGGCATATTCGGTGTTAAAGCCCGCGACCATTTCGCCGAACACCTTTGCCTTGCTGTCGGAGCCGACCCAAATACAGGGGAACGTCAGAGTGACCTCCTGGCCTGCCTGGCTGCTGCCAGCGCCGGACGCCGTTCCCGTCTGGCCGCTGCAGCCCGTAAAGGAAAGCACTCCAATCGCTGCCGCCAAACTGAAAGCGATCAACTTTTTCATTACACAACCTCCTAATACATTAAAATACTCTCAGATTCCTCGACTGAAACAAATCTGGCCCCCGTTGTGGCAGCAAGTTATTTAAGCGCCTAAACTTAATCCTGTTTTTCCTATTCTATTCTGCTTTCACGGGTGCCTCCCCGATTCAAATTATATCTTAGGATTTGTGTAATGTAAACAATTTTTATTGAAATGCTCTAAATTTGTTTACTCTACTATTTTTAAATATCACAATTTGTGCTATATTATTAAATCTTTTAATTAATTTAAATTCGGATTGCTTTTTGCTTTAAAATTATGCTAAGATCAAACCAAAAGAATGATCTGCCCTGTTCCAAATCACGCATCCTTATTTTCGGCGGACATTTTCGCAATTCATTGAACGGTTTCAATATTTAAAATGCAATTTGGGAGGTTGGAACGTGTATACTGATCTGGTAAAGAAAAATCCGGCGCTGTCTCTGCTCCCCGTTACCGACGAATCCTTCCGGCAATATGGCCGGATCATAGAGGAATACGATTTTACCCCGTGGCTCAAAACAATGGAGCAAATCGCGGTTCCCGAATCGGGGAACGTTTATGTAGCCGACGATCCCAGACTCTGCGACACAGAGCTGGCCGCCGCCGTAAAAGAGAAACTGAACGGCTCCATGCCGATCGAGGTCGGCTACTGCATCGGCAACGGCAGCCACCTGAACGCACTGGAATACCACAAGATGCCGGAACTGGACCTGGCCGTGACCGATCTGGTGCTCTTGCTTGCAGACGCCCGCGATATCCGCGGCAACACGCTCGATACCTCTTTGGTAAAGGGCTATTATGTTCCCGCCGGAACCGCGTGCGAGCTTTACGGAACCACGCTTCACTTTGCCCCCTGCAAGGTAAGCGACGAGGGGTTCAAATGCGTTGTCGTTCTGCCGCAGGGCACAAATCTGCCCTTGGAGCGCCTGCCTGAAAACGCCCGCGGGGAGGAACGCCTGCTCTGGATGCAGGGAAAATGGCTGATTGCACACCCGGAAAGCGCTCCCGCCAAAAACGGCGCTTATGCCGGGCTCACGGGAGAGAATATTCAGGTTCTTTATTAACAAAAACACAGGAAGGAGGGCGTACCGATGCCCAATGTGCGCGAAAACGGAGTCAATATGCTGGCCGTGAAAAAACAGAACCGCAGCTCCATTCTGCAGTTGATACACCTGAGCGGCAGTATCTCCAGAAAAGAAATCGCCTTGCGGCTTGGCCTGACGCCCGCCGCCATCACGATGATCACCGGCGAGATGCTCGACGAGGGCCTGCTCTGCCAGGTGGAAGCGGAACGGGAAAAAAGCACCAACCGAAAAGGGCGGCGCGAGGTGCTGCTCCAGATCAACGGCGCCCATTACGCCGCGCTGGGGGTATATATTACCCGGCACAAATTCCGGGTACTGTGCACCGACCTGAACAACACCATCCTGTTTGAGGATTTGATCTACACCGGCGACTGCCGCCGCAAGGCCCCGGCCATTCTGGAAAAGCTGACACACACGATTCAGGCAAAGCTTGCGGAATACAATGTGCTTTCCAGCAGAACGATGGTGGGCCTCGGCGTGAGCATCAACGGCATTGTAGACAGTATCAACGGGATCAGCGTCAATCCGTTTCAGGTATGGGAGGAACGCAACATTCCTGTCGCTTCGATTTTATCGGAAAAGCTCCGAATGCCCGTACTGCTGACCAATAACATCTGCGCACTGGCACACGGGGAAAGCGTGCTTTCGAGCCACCGCCAGATTCACCCGATGCTGTTCATCAAATACGGCCCGGGTCTCGGCGCGGCCTACACGCTGGGGGACGGACAATCCAGCGTATTCAACTACCGGGCGATTCAGCTCGGCCATATGATCGCCGACCCGAACGGCGCGCCCTGCGTGTGCGGCAATCAGGGCTGCCTTGAGACAATCATCCATTACGATTCCATCGAAAACACGATGAAAAGCATGCTCAGCGAGCAGCGCACGCCGGTGCTGTGGGATCTGACCGGCGGCGACGCTTCGAAGGTGACGATTCAGGAGGTCATCCGCGCCTACAATGCCGAGGATCACGTTGTGGAGCAAACGCTCGACCGTGTGATTTTCTATCTTTGCCTTGTGATCAAAAACATGCTCACGCTGTTTGACCCCGAAAGCGTGGTGCTGTACGGGGAGCTGTTTGAAAATGAGCGCTTCCGGCAGTCTTTGCAGCAGCAATTGACCCGCTATGCCAATACCGAACGGGTCAGCTTCAGCCATTACAACATGGGGCTGGAAACGCTCGGCCCCGCCGCAACAGTGGAAAGCCTGTTTTTTGAAAACGGCGGCCTGCTGAACAGTGAAGAAAAAGAGCTCTGATTCTGTTTCACCGTCAAAAATCCCGCGAACCGAACTTCGGCTCGCGGGATTTTTGAATTAGGGAACAGGTAGAACGCATGATAACGGACATTGCCAAAAGTGATCCTGCTTTCATGGAATATTACCCCTTGCGGTAAATGGATTCTTCGATTGCGCCGACCTTTTGTTTTGCGCCTTTCAAAAACTCCTGCCGCCATTCCTCCAGATTCTCGGTAAACCCGGTGGTGAGGAAGGTTTCGGCCATTTCACAGCCCAGAATACCGGCGATGATCCAGCCGCCCATGGTGAGAATATTCGCGTCGTTGATAGCGCGGCATTTTTCGGCCGCATAGGTGCTTTCGCAGCAAGCCGCATAAACGCCCTCGAACTTATTGGCGACGATCGCCATGCCCATGCCGGTACCGCAGATCAAAATGGCGCGCTCGAACTCGCCGCTCTGAATTTTCTGCGCTGCAATCGGCGCCGCCTCGAAAAAGGGCTTCGGCTGCTCCGGATCAAGCGTGCCGCAGTCGGTCATTTCGTAGCCTTTTCCGGCAAGATACGCTTTGACCTCTTCCTTGAGGCCGAACCCGGATTTATCTGATCCAATCAATACCTTCATCTGAAATTCTTCCTTTCTGTCACTTCATGCGCTGCACGGACGATCTCCTTTGCCGTGAGGCCGAATTTTTCTTTCAGGTAGTCGGTCAAGCCCACCTCGCCAAAGCAGTCGCGCACCCCGACCCGTCGCAGGGGCACCGGGCAGTTCTCCCCAAGGCATTCCGCGGCGGCGCTGCCGAGCCCACCGATGACGGAGGCGTTTTCCGCCGTAACCACCGCCCCCGTTTTCATCGCGCTGCGAAGAACCGCTTCTTCGTCGAACGGTTTGACGGTATGTACATTCAGTACCTCGGCGCCGATCCCCTGCCCGGCCAGCTCTTCAGCCGCCAGAAGCGCCTCGGCCACCATGATTCCGGTCGCAAGGATCGTGACATCCCCACCCTCGCGCAGAAGGGACGCCTTGCCGAGCGTGAACTCGTCATTCTCTGAATCAATCCGCACCGCGGGCCGGCGCAGCAGGCGAATATAAACGGGGCCGTCGTGCGCCAGAATCTGCGGGAACGCCGCGCGCAGCTGGGCGCTGTCCACCGGCTCGTAAACCGTCATTCCGGGGATGTTCCGCATGATCGACACATCCTCCATGCTCATGTGGGTGCCGCCGTTCAGCTCCGCCGTGATTCCCGGGTCACTGCCGACCATCTTGACGTTCAGGCCCGCGTAGGCGACCGAAAGCGTCACCTGGTCGCACACGCGGCGGCTTGCGAAGGCGGTAAAGGAATGCGTGAACGGTATTTTCCCCATGGCGGCGAGTCCCGCCGCAACGCCGATCATATTCGCCTCGGCTACTCCCACATCGATGGCCCGGCCCGGCATCTGCTGAGAGAATCGTTTCACACTCGATGCCGCCATCAAATCCGCGTCCAGCGCGACGATCCTGTCATCCTTTTGGGCGTATTCCAGCAGCAGGTCTACGTAGGTATCCCGCAGCCAATGCTCCTCCAACTTCACCTCAAACGGCTGATTCATTTACGCTCCCTCCTTTTCCAGCTCGGCGACCGCTGCTTTCCACATTTCTTCGGTCAGCTTCATGTTGTGGGAGGCGAGTTTTCCCTCTGAAAAAGAAGCCCCCTTACCCTTGATCGTGTTCAGCAGGATCATGGAGGGCTTCCCCTGCGCGCGCTTGGCCTGCTCCACCGCGCTCACGATCTCATCGGTGTTGTGGCCGTCGATCGACTGCACATGCCAGCCGAAGGCACGCCATTTGTCCTCCAGCGGCTCGAGCGGATTGATCTCTTGCGTATAGCCGTCGATCTGCATTTTGTTGTAATCGGTAAAGGCGATGAGATGATCCAGCCGCCTGCCGCCCGCAAACATGGCGGCCTCCCAAATCTGGCCCTCGTCGCTTTCGCCGTCGCCGATAATAGTATAAATCGTATTCGGCAAATGGTCCATCTGAACCGCAAGCGCCATTCCGACCGCGGCGGAAAAGCCCTGCCCCAGCGAACCGGTGGTCATATCGATGCCGACGGTGCGCCGCATATCGCAGTGGCTGGGGAGCATGGTACCGGGGCGGTTCAGGGTATCGAGCAGCTCTATCGGGAAATAGCCCTTCAGCGCCAGCGCGGCATACAGGGCCGGGCCGCCGTGCCCTTTCGAGAGCACCAGCCGGTCGCGCTCCGGCCAGCCGGGATTATGCGGATCGATCTTCATCAGCCGAAAATACAGCGCCGCGAGAACCTCGCAAATGGAAAGACTGCCGCCGACATGCCCGACGCCGAGCTTCCCGATTTCCTCCAGCGTCAGCTTGCGGATGACATTGGCCTGATGCTGCAAATCGATTTGTTGTTCGCTCATCTTTGTCCTCCTGTCTGAATTACAGTATGGAACGAAGCAGGGCCGTCACCGTCTGCCTGTTCATCTCCGCCGGGGTCAGCTGGATGATCGCCGCCTCCAGCCCAACCTGCACGATCTGTTCAATATCTTCCTCTCGCACCCCGGCTTCGTGCAGCCGTGTGCGCATGTTCATGCTGCGCATCAGATCCTCGACCGCCTGCGCCAGCGCCGGAACATCGGCAAACCCGAGCCAGCCGCACAGCTCACGCATTTTCTTCTGCTTCTTTTCTTCGCTGATGCGGATAAAGGCCGGCAGCGTGATGGAGCACGCTTCGCCGTGGCTCAGCCCGAACTCGACCGTCAGCGGAAAGCTGACCGCGTGAATCCCGGTGGTGCGGGTCTGGCTGAACGCGATGCCCGCGAGCATACTGGCCAAGCTCATGTTTCGTCGTGCCTGTGCATCCTGCGGATGATCATACGCCGTTTTGATATTTTCCAGAATCAGCTTCATTGCGCGCATGGCAAGCATGTCACACATCGGCTGCGATTCCCGGTTCCAGTATGCTTCGATCGCGTGGCAGAACGCGTCCATCCCGGTGGAGGCCGTGACCGCCGCGGGCAGCGTGTGGGTCAGGGTGCTGTCGACCAGGGCGATGTCCGGCCAGAAAAGCGGGCTGAGCATGGGAACCTTCTTCCCGGTGTTGCGGTTGGTGAACACACCGACATTCGTTACCTCGCTGCCGGTGCCCGCCGTGGTGGGAATGCAGATGAGCTGCGCCTCGCGGTGTTCCAGCTGTTTGGTTCCGCCGCCGTAATAGTCGTAGATGCTGCCCGGATTGCTCACAAGACAGGCAACCACCTTTGCTACATCCAGCGAGCTGCCGCCGCCAAGACCGATCACGCACTGAGCGCCCGCGTCGCGCGCAGCATGCGCCGCCGCGTCCACACTCTCGCAGGAAGGGTTCGGCTCAATTTCACTAAAATAGGCCACTCGCCTGCCGCCAAGACCTTCGCCGATTTTTCGGGCGACTCCGCTCTGATATAAAAATGGGTCTGAAATCACCAGTACGCTTTCCCCCTCGACCTGATCCCCCGCATGAAAAGCTGCGCCGTCCTCAAAAACGATTTTGGTCGGCATCGTAAACTGAAAAACCGTATCCATGCTTTCTCCCCTCACATTCAGATAAACCTTTTAACTGAATCGCGCATTTTGCTGCAATCCGGTCGTTCTACTTTTGATTTTAGGTGCCGCCAAAAGAAAAGTCAATTATTTTTTAAGTGTTTTAATTAAATAATTCCGACTGCTTTTTGTGCTTTTTGACCGCTTTCTTTTTTCTCACGGCGGTTTTACTTAGCCCTGATGCAGCTTATTGATTGAAACAGTTCATGAGTACTTCCCTCTTCTGATTTTCCGAATCTATGTCTGATCATCACTAAAAATCGGCGGAACAGCTGCATTTTTCCTGAAAAAATGCACTTTTCTGCTCACCTGCATTCAATACTGTTCCCACAGGGTTGCCAGAAGAAACTTCGTGCTGTTTGAAAAGAGACTTCTACCCCTCCAAAAATGTTAGCTTTGATTTAGTCGTTTTATTGATTGACATTGATTCCCGCCTATATTACTATTTAATTAAACCTGTTAAAAATAATTTCAATCAGCCCGATTGGGTAAAGCGCCCCGCGTTTTGCAGTTTGGCGATTCAGGATTGGGGAGGCCGTTTATGAGCATGGAAGAGCTGCTGTTCGGGCTGCTTTCTTTTGTCACGCATGTCATCGAATCGATTACGGGTTTTGGCTCCACCGTACTGGCCCTCCCGTTCGGAATCGCCATTGCAGGTGTATCGGTCGCAGTGCCGGTGCTCTGCCTGCACGCGTGGCTGCTTTCCGCCTATGTCATCGCGACGGATTTTCGAAAAATCCAGTGGAAGCAGTACGGCATTGTGATGCTGTTTGTGCTTCTCGGCCTGCCGATCGGCATGTGGGCGTTTTCCGCGCTGCCCGAAATGGTGCTGAAATTCTTGCTGGCAGTTTTTATGATCCTCGTCGCCGCGAACGGAATCCGTCAGGGGCTGAGCAGAACAAAATCCCCCGGCACCATGCCGCAGGGCTTTCGCAAATACATACTCTACTTTCTGCTGTTCCTTGGGGGCGTTGTTCACGGTGCTTTCAGCTCGGGCGGCCCGCTGCTGATCATCTATATCACGCGTACCATTCGTGAAAAAAGCCAGTTCCGCGCTACCATGTGCTCGTTTTGGTTCAGCCTGAATTTGATTTTGCTGATCCGCTATATTGCAACCGGTGTTTTTACCGGCACAGTTCTGCGCATGAGCCTGATCACTCTGCCGTTTTTGGCGGCCGGTATTCTTCTCGGCACCTGGATTCATCAAAAAATTCCGAACCGGCACTTTCTGTTTATGGTATATATCATACTGCTTTTGTCGGGCTGCTTTATGGCCTACTCCTCCCTGCCGGCACTGATAGCCGGGTAAACAAAGAAAGCGAGGCACGAATCATGCAAGCCTGTTGGAATCATACCGCCTGGATTTTGTGTCATAACGATACCATTCTGCTCGAGGCCTCGCCGCAGCGGCCGATGATCTATGTGGGAGTCGGGCAGGAAAGCATCGAGATGTACCGCGGCAATTTCAAAATAGAGGATTATCTGTCGCAACGCGTGCCGCTTCGCGTCACCGGGGCTGAAGAAACGGATTCCGGATGGACACTGGATTTGGAAGGGCGGCTCCGCGTTCAAGTGGTGATTCAGGGCGAGATTGCGGAGCTGTCTTTTGAACAGCTCGACCCGGCCATCAACCGTTTTTGGCTGCGCGTGTGCGCCGACGCAGAGGAATCCTGCTACGGCTGCGGCGAGCAGATGTCTTATCTGAACCTGCGCGACCGGCATTTTCCGCTGTGGACATCTGAGCCCGGTGTGGGACGCGATAAAACGACCTATATCACCTGGCGCTCCGATGTGGAGAACAAGGCCGGGGGCGACTATTACAACACCAACTACCCGCAGCCCACCTACGTTTCGTCCCGGAAATACTACCTGCATGCGGACTGCACTGCCTACGCGGATTTCGACTTTCGAAATGAAGTATTCCACGAACTGCAGTTTTGGGCGGTGCCGAACCGCATTCGCATTGAAGCTGCCGACAACTGGGAGAACCTGCTATACCGGCTCAGCGAATTCTTCGGCCGCCAGCCGCTGCTGCCCGATTGGATTTACAACGGCGTGATCCTCGGCGTGCAGGGCGGCACCGAGCGTGCCTTTTCCATTGCGGAGCGCACTTTGCAAAGCGGCGTTCCCCTGGCCGGAATCTGGTGCCAGGACTGGGCTGGGAAGCGCGAAACCTCGTTTGGCAGACGGCTGCAGTGGGACTGGAAGCTCAATGAGAAGATGTACCCCGGCCTGCCGGAAAAAATCCGCGAATACAAGGAGCACGGCATCCGCTTTTTGGCGTACAACAACGGGTATCTGGTGAACGACGGCGAGTTATATCGGGAAGCAAAAGAAAAAGGCTATTTCGCTCTTGCCGCGGACGGCGGCGATTATCTGGTGGATTTTGGCGAGTTTTACTGCGGCGTAGTCGATCTGACAAATCCCGAAGCCTTTGAGTGGTACAAAGACTGTATCAAAAAACAGATTCTGGCTCTGGGAATCGACGGCTGGATGGCCGATTTCGGTGAATATCTACCCACCGACGTCAAACTGTTCAACGGCGTTTCCCCCATGCTGGAGCATAATCACTGGCCCGCTCTTTGGGCGCGCTGCAATTATGAGGCGGTCGCGGAAAGCGGAAAACTTGGCGAAGCCGTATTCTTTATGCGATCCGGGGCCACGGGCTCGCAAAAATACTGCCCTCTGCTCTGGGCCGGGGATCAATCCGTGGATTTCAGCAGACACGACGGCCTTGGAACCACGATCACGGCTGCCCTCAGCGCCGGAATGTGTGGCTGCGGGCTCAGCCACAGCGACATCGGCGGATACACATCGCTGTTCGGCAATCGACGCACCAAGGAGCTGTTCCTTCGCTGGGCAGAGATGGCGGTGTTCACCCCTGTGATGCGAACGCACGAGGGCAACCGCCCCGATGAAAATTTTCAGATATATGATGACGAGGACGCGCTGAAACAGTTCGCCCGGCTTGCCAAAATCCATGTGGCGCTGAAGCCTTACCTCAAACAGCTTGTGGAGGAAAACGCGACACGCGGCCTGCCCGTACAGCGCCCGCTGTTCGTGCATTATCCAGAAGACCGCGCGGCCTATCAAATCCAGACGGAGTATCTGTTCGGCCGCGAGCTTCTCGTCGCCCCGGTTCTGGAAAAAGAGGCCTGCAAATGGCGGGTATACCTGCCGCAGGACAGCTGGGTGCATCTGTGGAGCGGTGCGGAATTCGGCGGCGGAGAGCATCTTGTTGATGCGCCGATAGGCTACCCACCCGTGTTTTACCGAAAAGAAAGTGAGTACAAGCGCTTGTTCCGCGGTCTTGCGGATCTGTAACGCAGTATTATAAGCCGGTACGAAGTGATCTTTCCCGGGAAAAGAGTCTGCGAATTAACGTTACCAATCCGCAGGCACGAAGCATATATCGCGCTCAATCGCAAGGACTAACGAAAGGCGGAATTGTTATGTCGGAATATCAGGTGGCCTATTTGCCCATTGGGGTGCCCACGTTTCATCTGGAAAGTGCGCAGGCCGGATTTGAAAAATCGGTCAGGCTGCTTACCTCCTTATCGACTCACGTGGTGTGTCCGCAGAAAATGCTGCTGACGATCGAGGAGCTGAACACGTTTTTGGATATGATTTGTCCCCAGCTTTTGATCATCCAAAATATCACCTTTGCCAACGCGGCCTATGCGAGCCAGATTCGCCACCGCTTCTCTTGCCCCACCCTGTTGTGGACACTGCGGGAACCGGTGATCGACGGCGGGCGGCTGCGCCTGAATTCTTTGACGGGGGCTTATTCCGCCGCCAACGCCATGCGCGCGCTGGGTGACGACCGGTTTGCGTATGTATTCGGCGCGCCCGAGGAGGAAGCGGTGATTCACAAAATCCACGCGTTCCTGCGCGCCGGTGAGGTCTATCATAAGCTCCACTCGCTGAAAATGGCGGCGGTGGGCCATACGCCCCAAGGCTTTGGCTTTGGCCGTGCGCTCGATTCGGAGCTGCTGCACACCTTTGGCGTTACGCTCGAATCCATTGAAACGCGTGAGCTGATGGAAAAAGCCGTGAGCTACACGGAGGAAGAATGTGCTGACTGCCGCAAAGCCGCCGAGCAGGCCATGACGGGGCTGGAAAACACGCCCGCCAAAAACCGTGACGCGTTTGTGCGGCTGTACAAAGCCTATGACGACTATGTAAAAGCAAACGGGATCGGTGCGCTTTCTTCGCGCTGCTGGCCGGATTTCTTTACCGCCTATGGGACGCCGGTATGCTCCGTTCTGGCGATGCTGAATGACAATCTGATTGCCTCCGCCTGTGAATCGGATGTTTACGGCGCACTATCAATGTACATCGGCACTCAGTTGACCGGTCTGCCGACCTTTTTCGGCGATCCCGTTTCTCTGGATGAAGCGGAAAACACCATTACATACTGGCACTGCGGCACTGCCGCCTGCTCTTTGGCCCGTGCGGACACCGGCGCGCAGGTGGGGGTTCACCCGAACCGGAAGATTGGCCCCACGATGGAATTCGGGTGCAGACCGGCAGAGCAGGCAACGGTTTTTCGCGTCGGCCGAAAGCCGGACGGAACCTTCCGGCTGTTGATCCTGCCGGGCCGCGCGCTTGATAAGCCAAAGCAATTCTGCGGAACCTCTGTGGTGGTACAGCCGAAGGCCGACGCTCTGCGTGTGGTGGAAAGCAGTGTAAAAGCCGGCTGGGAGCCGCACTTTACCGTGATTTACGGAGATGTAAAAGACGAGCTGCTGGCTCTGGCCGATATGCTTCGGCTTGAAGCAGAAGTGTACGAATAAAGCGTCTTTCGGTTAAAAAAAAGAACAGCAGAAAGCGGTCAGGATGAATGCCCTGACCGCTTTCTGCTGTGATAGAGTCTGAATTTAACAGAGTACTTCTGAACTATGTTGCGGAGAGCGTTTTGAGGTATCAGCGATTTCCCCCATGCTGAAACAAATCGTCCATTCCGACAAAGACCTCCGCCGTCATCGTAACCCCCAGCTTATAGCCGTAAATCAGGTTTCCGACCGCAGTGAGCCTGTTCAGCTCGTCCTGTGCATCGATGTACTTTTCAAACAGAATTTTTTCTTCCTCATTCAGTCTTTCCAGAAGATATTCCTCATTCCGGGTCAACAGCTGCATGGCCTCGCTATATTCGGAATTTCGATGAAAAGGCTGCGCCTCCGGCGATAGATTGCCATAAGCAAATTCTTCGAGAATACTCGTCATTAAAATCATCCTTTCCTTGTTTCCCCAACAACGCCTTGAAAGGAATGGCCGCGCATGCTATAATATTTACGCAGCATTTGCTTTCGGGCATTTGTTGGTTGGGGGAAGTGGCGCCTTGCTTTGTGGGTTGGACGCCGCTTCCTTTTATTTTTCTTTGAAGTTACACAAGTTGGAATAGATCAGCTCAATACCAGCCCGTATCACCTCTGACCTCGACATCTTTGTCATTTTACAGCAGTAGTCAAGTGTTTCCAGTTCTTTGTCTGTCATCCTCGTTTCCACTTTTTGCTGCCGCGCATTACCAGATGGGGGCCGACCTGTACGTGGACTCAAATCATCACCTCACTTATCGTCCTGACAATAACATTATATTGTTGTATGGACGATAAGTCAATATAATTTTTAAAACTGTCTGCTGACACAAAGCCCCCTGCATTCTTATATAAAGAATGCAGGGGGCTTCACATTCGTAAAAACAAAGCGCCGCCCCGGTGAAAATGGCGCCGGGGCGGCAAAAATGAGTGAGAAATACGGATTAGAACAAGCCGGAAATGCGGCCGTTTTCATCCACATCGATGTTCTCGGACGACGGCTTCTTCGGCAGGCCGGGCATCGTCATGACATCGCCGGTAAGAGCAACGATGAATCCGGCACCTGCGGATACCTTCAGGTTTTTGACCGCGATCTCGAAGCCTTCGGGAGCGCCCAGGGACTTCGCGTCATCGGTAAAGCTGTACTGTGTTTTCGCCATGCAGATCGGCAGGTTG
>NZ_AKFU01000043.1:0-54665 GCF_000277625.1 Clostridium sp. MSTE9 | reverse complement strand
CATCCTGTGCGTAATACGTAAAAAATCCCTTCCAGCACTTTCCTTGGCGGTATCGGAGGACGGCCTTGTCCGGGTGCGTGTTTATACTTTTTCTGCGGGTCCCGCTTTTTTACTGGTATCTTATCCTTGATTTCTTCCCAAAACTCATCCGATATTGTCCATGACTGATAAGATTTCTTCTCTTTCATTCTTCTCTCACCAGTCCCTATTTTACACCTTGTTTTAATTTATGGATAGGCTCTAAGTCCCATCAGCTATCTGACCGAGTGCCGCATACGCCGGTCGAAAGAGCTGCTCCAAACCTGCGGGTGTCCCATATCGCAGGTGGCCGAGTGCGTGGGGTACACGGACAGCTTCTATTTCAGCAGGCTTTTTAAACGGCAAACCGGTTTGTCTCCCACAGAGTTCCGTAAAGGGATTCACGAAGAATCCTGGAATGGTTGAATCCGGCAGCATAAATACAGAAAAAGCCGGTAAATCGGCCGAACAAGAAGCAGGCTTTGCCTTTCGCCCGAAAGGCGTTTCGGCAAAAGTCCATGTGGATTGTAACTATGTCCATTCCAATACGCGTTGTGCTTTGGTATACTACTCTTTAGCATTGAAACCCGATTTCAATATCGAGTTAGTTGCATCAAACATAATGGAGGAAAGGACAAATGAAAAGATTAATAGGTCTTATGCTCTCGCTTGCCCTGCTGACGGGCATATTGGCCGGATGCGCCAATACAACAGCCGGGGGCAGCGGCACAGCCTCGGATGACTCTTCTGCGGTCTCGCAGACGGGAACGTCGGATGCGGAAGAAGCTTGGCCGAGAACAATCACAGACGCCTTAGGAAAACAGATCACCCTTGAGAAAAAGCCCGAACGGGTCGCACTCCTGGATTTTGGTTATATCGAAACCCTGTTTGCATTGGATATCACTCCCATCGCGTCTACCCTTGCCGAACGGTCGATCAACGGCTTCGGTACGCTGCAGCCTTATGCCGCGAAGGCGCAGATTGAGGAATTGGGGGAAAACAAGGCGCCGAATCTTGAAAAGCTTGTGGAGCTGGAGCCCGACCTGATTCTCTATACCGCTGAGGAGAGAAATCTGGATATGACGCTTTACGAGGCGGCTTCCCGAATTGCTCCCGTGGTAACATTCAACATTCCCGATTGGAAGGAACAGCTGAGGGCGTTTGCCGAATGCCTTGGCGAAGAAGAAAAGGCGGAAGCCTATATTTCCGAAACGGAAGCGCTGATTGCCGAATCCAGGAAAAAGCTGGCCGGATACAGCGACAAAACGGTGGCGATACTGTTTGAGCGCAGCAGCGACGTAGGTAATTTCCTTGTTCTCGCCTCTGATGACTATCCCGTATGGTTTGATAAAGAGAACGGCCTTGGATTAACGACTCCGGATGGCTATATCAAGACCGGGCAGGAGATGATTTCTCTGGAGGGCATATCGGCGCTCAATCCGGATTACATTTTCCTGTTAGGGTCGCTGGGAACGCAAGCGAACGGCTACAAGCAAATCTACCTGTCCGAAGAAACGAAGGCTTCCTCCGTATGGCAGTCGCTGAACGCCGTAAAAGACGGGCACGTCTACTACCTGGACGCGGCTGTGCGGGCAGCCGGCCCCCTGAGCATCAAGCTTGGGGTGGAATCCATCGTGGAAAGCATGACTGAGTAAAGGAATCAAACGGAAAAGGGGGCGCGTAAAGTGAAAATCGAGCTCAATACGCTGGTGGCGCATTTTGCCCGCGCCTCCTTCCGGGTACAGGGCGTTTACCACTATACGATCGAGCCGGGCATGGCCGGATGGCAGCAAACGGCGCCGTTTCCCGGTTTTATCTTTCCGCTCTCCGGGCAGGCGGAGCTCCAGTTTAATGGCACGCCGTATCTGGCGGGCGCCGGGAACGTGATCCACGGCGGCGCGGATATGAGCCTGGACAAGCGCGTAGTGGGCAATACGAAATGGGAATATATCTCCCTGCTGTATGACATAGTCGGTACTGAGCCGGAGGGTATTTGCCTGCGGGAGGCGCATTTTGCGTTGGCCGTCGGGCACAGTCCGCACCTGACAGAAATTCTGTGGCGTTTGTGGGAGGCATTCAATCAACCGGGGGCGCTTCCCGCGTTCCGGACGCAGACGCTGTTCCACCGTGCCCTGGAGGAGGTTTTCGTCCGTGCCCGCAGCCAAATAAGCGGCAGTGCGCAGGCGCTGTTCGAGCAGGTATCCTCTTGTATCCATGAGCACTATATGGACGCGCTGACGGTGCGCGGACTGGCGGCGCAAAGCGGTGTCAATGAAAACCGGCTGTTCTACGTATTCAGCAAGTTCGCGGGTATGGGTCCCGGCGATTACCTGATTGCTTGTCGCCTCAATCGCGCCAAAGAGCTGCTGATTACCGGCGATGGGCCGGTCGGCGAGGTGGCCAAGTCCGTAGGGTACTCGGACGCGCTGTATTTCAGCCGGATGTTCAGGGATCGGTTCGGCGTTCCGCCCAGCACACTGCGGGAGAAATTCAGGAATAATCCATGTGGATTTCAGGATGCCTCCATTCCAATAGAATGAATGTTTTGTTATACTGGTGTATGTTAGTTAGACAAGACAAACTATTTTAATTGGAGGAATCACCGATGAAACGACTGATGGGACTGATCGTCTTACTTGCGCTTTTGACAGGCATCGCGGCGGGCTGCGCCCAAACGCCGCCGGAAAATAGAAGCACGCCGGAAAGCGCGTCCTCCGCGCCGGAAGAGGGCGGATGGCCGAGAACGATCACGGATGCGGCCGGGCATGAGGTCGTTCTGGAAAAGCAGCCGGAGCGAATTACCCTTCTCCATACCTTTTATATGGAACACTTCCTTCTGCTCGGCACACCGCCCACGGCGTCCTCGATCGGCAATGCCCTGGGGCAGACGGAAGCGCTCCAGCAATCCGAAATGTTCGGGCCTTTTCTCAAAGACGTGGAAATCATGAATCTGGGCAGCGCCAGTGAGATCAATCTTGAGACGATTCTGGAATCCGACCCCGACGTCATCGTGACCTTCTCCACGCAGGGGGGGCTCGATAAGACATACGACCAGCTCGTGCAGATCGCGCCGGTGGTGCTGCTGGATTATACCTCGTCGTGGCAGGATCAGCTTCGCGATTGCGCCGAGATCGTGGGCAAAGAGGACGAGGCGCAGAGTATGATTACGGAGATCGAAAAAACCATCGCCGACACAAAAGAAGCGATGGCTCCGTACGCCGACAGGACGTTCGCCCTTTTCCGCACAGACGGAAAGAACTTTATTACCCGCGGCAACGCAGCATACTACGAAACCTTCGGCATTACAAAACCCAAAGGCTACCCGGATACTTATGAGACCGTATCTCTGGAAGCTGTGGCCGAGATGAATCCGTATTACATCGTGTTCCAACATAACCACGAGGCCGCCGCGGCCTTTGTGAAGAGCATGGAAGCTTCCTCGGTCTGGCAGTCTATCGATGCGGTGAAGAACGGGCGCATCTACTATTTTGATGAGAATATGAACACCTTCGGGCCGCTCGCCCTGCGCCTTACCGCCGAAAAACTGGCAGAGATTTATTCCGGGCAAACGTGAGCGATCATGCATGAAAACCGGGCGCAGCTTTCTCTGATAGCCTGCGCCCGGTTTTTCTTTTCAACAAGCATCCGCACGGTGTCGAGGAGGCAGTCATTGATAAGACAAACAAACGAACCGGCACAACCGGTTCAGGACATACAAACGATCAAAATGAAAGGCCGTGCGTGGGCGGCATGGCTGATTATCTTATTCGGCGGGGGCGCGCTGATCCTGCTGATGGCGTTTTCGATTACAAAAGGGGCGGCGGAGATTCCGCTGTCAACGGTGTGGGACGTCTTGCTGCACTTCAACCGGCAGGATACCCATCACCTGATCGTTGTCGATCTGCGCCTGCCCCGCGTACTGGCCAGCGCCCTGGTCGGCGCTGCTTTTGCCGTGGCGGGGGCGGTCATGCAGGGCGTGACCCGCAACCCCATGGCGGATTCCGGACTGATGGGCTTAAACGCCGGCGCGGGCTTTGTCCTTTCTCTCTGCTTTGCTTTTTTCCCCGGGCTTTCCTACCTGCAGCTCGTTCTGTTTTCCTTTGCGGGAGCGGCATTGGGTGCAGGTCTGGTCAGCGGCATCGCGTCTTTGCGGCGCGGCGGAGCATCCCCGATGCGCCTGGTGCTGGCGGGAGCCGCGGTGAGCGCGCTTCTGTCCGCGCTCAGTCAGGGCATTGCCCTTTATTTTAACGTGGCGCAGAACATCATGTTCTGGACGGCAGGCGGCGTTGCCGGTTCTACCTGGCCGCAGATCCGGATTATGGCCCCGTGGATCGCGGGCGCGCTCCTGGGCGCAATCGTTCTTTCGCGTTCCATTTCCATCATGAGCCTGGGCGAGGATGTTGCAAGAGGCTTGGGGCTGAACACTTTGCTTGTCAGGGCTCTTTGCACAGCCGTTGTTCTGATGCTGGCCGGCGCTTCCGTGGCGGTGGTCGGTTCGGTGGGTTTCGTGGGCTTAGTTGTGCCGCATGTCGCGCGGTTTCTCGTAGGCAGGGATTACCGATGGATTATTCCTGCCTCCGCGGTGCTGGGAAGTCTTTTGGTGGTATTGGCGGATTTGGGCGCAAGAATGCTCAACCCGCCCTTTGAAACGCCTATCGGCGCGGTCATCGCGCTGGTCGGCGTGCCCTTCTTCCTGTATCTGGCCCGAAGGGAAAGGAGGGCATTGTAATGAACGCACAGCAGAGTAAGAACGAAGAATATAAACGAAAAACGGCGCTCCGGAATGTCGCTGTCGTGCTCATTTTTTCGGTTCTTCTGATCTTGTCATTCATCGTCAGCATGAATACCGGCTATTCAAAGCTCTCGCCGCTGGATACGCTGCGCACGCTGTTCGGCGGCGGCAGCAGCAAGGAAAATCTGATTCTGTTTGGCTTCCGGCTGCCCCGTATCGTGATTTCCATGCTGGTGGGCGCGGGACTGGCGCTTTCCGGCTGCATCATTCAGGGGGTGTCCCGCAATGCCCTGGCGGACCCGGGGCTTCTGGGCATCAACGCTGGGGCAGGGCTGACCGTTATTTTATTCGTGCTATTTTTTGGTTCGCAGTCCTACCTGTCGGTTTTCACCCTGCCGTTTCTGGCGCTCCTTGGTGGCGGGCTCGCAGCAATTTTGATCTATGCCCTGGCTTACAAGCGCGAGGGCGGCCTTGCTCCGATCCGGCTGATCTTGACCGGTGTGGCGATGCAGGCAGGCCTTTCTGCGCTGACTACCGTGCTGGTGGTCAAGCTGGACGAAACTCAGTTTGACTTTGTGGCGACATGGCAGGCAGGAAGCATTTGGGGCTCCAACTGGAAGTTCGTGCTGGCCCTGCTGCCCTGGCTGCTGCTGCTGATTCCCTATGTGCTGTCTAAATCCCGCGCGCTGGACGTGCTGAGTCTGGGCGACGATATTGCCTATGGCCTGGGCGCTTCTGTGGAAAAGGAGCGCCGCCGTCTGCTTGTCTCTGCGGTGGCGCTGGCGGCATCCTGTGTGGCGGTCAGCGGAAGCATCAGCTTCGTGGGGCTGATCGCGCCGCATTTGGCTCGGCGGCTGGTGGGGCCGCGCCACCGGATTTTGCTTCCCGTCTGCGCTTTGGCGGGGGCGGTACTGGTATCTGTTTCGGATACTGTTGCGCGTGTGATCGCCCAGCCCTTCGAAATCCCTACCGGCATTATGGTTGCCATTATCGGCGCACCGTACTTTTTATACCTGCTCGTAAAAAACAAGCAGTGAGCAAAGGATGAGATTATGAACAGCATTGCAACACAGAATCTGGCCGTCGCCTATGAGGATAACCTTGTGGTGGACGATCTGGACATGCAGATCCCGCAGGGCAGGATCACCACGATCATCGGGCCGAACGGCTGCGGAAAGTCCACGGTGCTTAAGGCCGTGGGCCGTATCCTGAAACCAAAGGGCGGCGTGGTGTACCTGAACGGGGACGATATCCGCCGCCTGACCACGAAGGAAGTGGCGCAGAAGATGGCGATTCTGCCCCAATCCCCCCAGGCTCCGGCCGGGCTGACGGTGGGGGAACTTGTGGCCTACGGGCGCTTTCCCCACCAAAGAGGCTTTGGCAAATTAATACCTGAGGACAAAAGGATCATTCAGTGGGCGCTGGAGGTGACGCGCCTGACGGAGTTTGAAACCACGGCGGTGGATAACCTTTCCGGCGGGCAGCGGCAGCGGGTATGGATCGCGATGGCGCTTGCCCAGCAGACCGACCTGATTCTGCTGGACGAACCGACGACGTATCTTGACCTTGCCTATCAGCTTGAGGTGCTCGAGCTGCTTTACCGCCTGAACCGGGAGCAGGGCTGTACCATCGTGATGGTGCTGCATGACCTGAATCTTGCCGCCCGCTTTGCCGATTATATGATCGCCATCCGCGGAGGGGACATCATTCAGCATGGCACGCCGGAGGAAGTGATGACCGCTGAGGTGCTCGAAGAAACCTTTCATATTGACGCGGAAATCGTCAAAGAACCCCGCACCGGCCGTCCCACCTGCATTTCCTATGATCTGATCCGTCAGGCCCAGGATACTACCGGCATATATAAGAAGGTGAATCAATGAAAAAAATAGCGATTTACGGGAAAGGCGGCATCGGCAAGTCCACCACCGTATCCAACGTATCGGCAGCGATCGCGGCCATGGGACTTACCGTCATGCAGATCGGCTGTGACCCAAAGGCCGATTCCACCTGTAATCTGACAGGCGGAAAAAATATTCCCACAGTGCTGAATACTCTGCGGGAAAAGGGCGACGCGGTTCTGGAGGATATTGTGGTCAAAAGTCCCTCCGGCGTACTTTGCGTGGAATCCGGCGGCCCGGTTCCCGGCGTAGGCTGCGCCGGGCGGGGCATCATTACCGCTTTTGAAAAGCTGGAGGAACTGGATGCCTATGAAATCTACAGGCCGGACGTCGTGCTTTACGACGTACTGGGAGATGTCGTGTGCGGCGGATTTGCCATGCCCATCCGGGGCGGTTACGCCGACGAGGTGTGCATCGTAACCTCCGGCGAAATGATGTCGCTTTACGCGGCCTCCAACATTGCCCATGCAGTCAAGAGCTTCGGAAAGCGCGGGTACGCGACGCTGCGGGGGCTGATCCTCAACGCCAAGAACGTCGAGGGGGGAAACGAGCTGGTGGACAAGGCGGCAGAGGAGATCGAAGCACCGGTTCTGTACCGCCTGCCTCGTCACCCTCTGGTACAGCAGGCCGAGGCACAGGGAAAAACCGTGGTAGAGGCCTTTCCTGATTCTGATATGGCCGCCCATTACCGTGAACTGGCGCAGCTTTTGATTCAGGAGACAGCCGGAGGTGGATGTTCATGTCCAATGTAAATCATTTGAAGCGCTTGTCCGCCGTTCGATCCAACGCGGGCGTAAAATTCCTAATGCCCTGCGCCTTTCCGGGCAGCCACTGTCCCTTGCATTCGGCGCTGGCCCTTGCGGGAAATATCCGGGGCGTATCCTCACTGGTGATCGGTACGCCGGAATGCGTTACCTACAGCCGGGTCGTTCTGCAAAAGCCAGGGCGCAGACACGGGGAACTGCACTGGATGTATGTGCTGGACGCTCATGAAGTGGTGTTCGGCTGCCGCAAGGGTCTGCTGGATGCGATCCGGAAGATGGACCGGGCGGGCGCAAAAGCCATCCTGCTGATCGGTACCTGCGTGCCGGACCTGATCGGCGAGGATATCGAGGGGATCGTCCGGGAGGCGCAGCGGGAGCTGTCCGCGCGCCTTACGTTTATCACACTCGGGCATTTCAAGTGCAACAGCTTTCCCTCCGGCTCCTGGAACATGTTAAAGGCGATCGGTTCGCTGATGGAACCGAGAACGATCCGTTCCCAGGTGGTCAATGTGATGGGGCGCGGCCCGGACGAAGAACATATCCCCATGCCGCCTTTGCTGAGCGCATTGGAGAAACGGGGCTTTACCCTGCGCTGCCTCGCGCCGGGGTCTGCGCTGGAAGATTTTCTGGAGGCGCCCGACGCGGCGGCAAATCTGGTACTTTCGCCGTTTACCGATCCTCTGGCAGCGGACATGGAGCAGGCCTTCGGCACACCCACCTTCCGCCTGCACAGCGCCTATGCCCCGGCACAGATCGATTCGCTCTATTCCGCTCTTGCTGAAAAGCTGGGGATTCAATGGGAAAATGAATTCGACCGTGAACGGAGCGAGGCGCTGTCTCTTCAGGAACAGGCTGGCGGCCGCCTTCACGGCCTTCGTTATGTCGGTGCGCACCTTGGTCCGCTCAGTGCGCTGCCTCTTGCAGCCTATCTGGCATCCCTGGGTATGGAGCCGCTGATGCTGCATCTGGAAGAATTCTGGCCGGATGATAAAGAGTGTGCAAAGGCCTTGCATGCGTACGGATATGACCCGTATGTCTGCCATATGGTCAACAGCGATTCGGACGCTCCGCTTTTGGAAAGCTTTGCTCCCGATTTATGCCTGGGGGAGCTGTCGGGCGCAAGGCTCGGGTTTCCCTGCGTGCCGCATCTGTCCGACCTGTACGGTCTGTGCGGGCATGAGAGGACGGCCGGCCTTTTGAAGAAGCTTCTGCATGCCCTGGAGGAACCGGGAGAAAGGAATGACAATGGGACTGTATCAATTTAAACCGATTCCTTCCGGCCGCATGGGAACACTGTGGACGCTGGCTTCCATCCGGGACTCTGCTTTGCTGGAGTTCGGCTGTATGGGGCATATGAATTACAGCCGTGTATTCCTGGAACGGGTGGGTGTTTCAAATGCCTGTAAGCTCTATTCCACCCACATCGATGAAACCGATATTGCCCTTGGCGGCGTGCGTCGGTTCAGCAGTGCGGTAGCAGATATCGCGCAGCGGGACAAACCCGGGCTCCTTTTCCTCCTGCCCTCAGCCGTGCCGGAGATCATCGGGACAGATCTTCCCGCCCTTTGCCGGGAACTGCAGCCGGATTATCCGGACATGCGTCTGCTGCCTTTCGGCTGCGGCGGCTTTGACGTGAACCAGCATCAGGGAATACGAAAGGCGCTTACTCTGCTTTCCAGAACGCTGCCGGTAGACGTGGAGAGAACGGTGCGGCCAAGCTTTAATATTATCGGCTCGTGTGCGGATCTGTTCCGCTTCCAGGCGGACGCAGCCGAGATCGTCCGCATCGTGGAAGGAGCCTTCGGGATGAAGCCGCTGTGCGTTATGACCTCGGATACGTCTGTGGCGCAAATCGAGCGGATGGGCGGGGCAAATGTCAATCTGGTGATCCGGCGCGAAGGCCTGCCGGCTGCTGAGCACCTGCAAAAGCGATTCGGTACGCCGTACCTGCTCGCGCGGCCCTACGGCATACAGGGCACCTGCGAATGGATCGGACGGGTATCGCGGATCATGGGAATCTCCCCTGACCGCAGCTTCGTCGAGGGCGAGCGGGAGGAAGCCCTGCGCCTGATCTCTCCCGCGCTGCCGATGTTCCGGCACGCGGCGTGGGAGCATCCGGAGAACGTGCGCGTAGCCGCAGGCGGACATGCCGACGTCGTTCAAGGGATTGTTTCCTTTGCCGGCAGCGAGCTGTCCCTTTCCAAAGGCGCGTGCTGGTGCGACAGCCCCGACATGGCGGACGGGGATCTTCCTTACTATGCGGAGGAACAGTGGACTGAGACAGTACAAAAGGAAGGAAAATCACTGCTTATGGCCAGCGGAGAGGCGCTGGAATGGGCCGGGCGCAGCACAGAGCTGCAAATCGCCAATCCGGACGTGAAGTGGCGCCTGAATCCCTATGAGCCTCCTTTTGTGGGCTTTCACGGCGCCGTGCATCTGGCCAATCTGTGGGTGAATGCCATCATGGAAGAAACGTTTTGACCGCTTATAATCTATATGGAGAAGCTTGCCGTCTTTGATCGAAAGCGGCAGGCTTCTCTATCTTTCATTTTCAGAAAAACACCGGCTTTCTGATACGGATATTCTTTCATTGCGGTAAAATCGATGCGTATGCTTGCCTTGAAAGCAAGGTTGCTGATTGCCTTTTCGTACGATTGCCCTCGGTTCAGTAATTATCCCTAGTTCAATTTTCAGGTAGTAGCAATTCAGTCATTTTCAGATAGAAAATCTTGTCTTCTTCAACTGGGCATGGGATCACAGTCGGTATGTGATTTAGGAAGAAACGCAGCCTTCAGGCTCATCTGGAAAAGATTTTGCAAAATCACAATCATCGATGGGGATGCCTAAAGCGGAAGCTTCTCCCTGCCTATGAAAGTACACCTTCGGGGTGCATTCAAGAAGTCAGCGGTTTGATCCCGCTTATCTCCACCAGGGGAAGAAACCTGAAGACAGATGTCTTCAGGCTTCTTTTTCGCTTTTATAGAATGGATACAAAATGGCTGCTGAATCTTTTGTTTGGGCGCAATATGATTAGAAGCTGATTTAACAGCAGAAAGATCCGACGCGGTTTTGATATACGGCGTCGGATCTTTCTGCTATATAAAATGATGGGAACCTACCTATTCATTCTAATCGAAACTGCATGAAAACTCATACAAATTCTTCATTACTCTAAAAATATTCCATTGACAATTCTACTTCGTTTACACAAGAAAGCATGCGACGATGATGGTCGCAGCGAGGCCGGAGAACACGGGTATGACGTTTTTGCGCACCAGTTCCTCCGGTTTCACACCGCAGATCGCAGCGACAGGGATGACCGCCCATGGAATGAGCGTACCGCCGTCTACCCAGATGGTAACGATCTGGCCGAGGGAGGCGAGCATTTCCTTGTTGATGGGCAGCGCCTGCGCAAAGGTGGCTGCTGTCGCGCCAACGATGGGCAGCCCGGAGAATCCGGAACCGTCAAGCCCGGTGACAAAGCCAGCGAGCGCCTCCGCGATCACCACGGGTACGCGCGAAATAGGCACGTTCTGCGCGAGGTAGAGGCCGATATCGTTCATAATGCCCGTATCGCTGCCAAGAACGGCCTTCGCACCGTCCGCGCCGCCGAGGAAGAAGAAGCCCGCGATGAAGATGACCGGCGTGAAGATATCGATGCCGAAGCCGAAGCCCGCCTTTAGATGCTCGATGACTTTATCAAATGCCTTCATGATGCCGCCGTTGACACAGGTCGCGGCGACGAGGATCATCAGTGCCGTGCCACCCACAAGCGCCGTGGCATCTCCGCCCTGCAATTTGAAGAGCAGCATGAACACGATGTCCAGTGCGAATGCGACGGGCGTGGCAATCGCGATTGCCACCGCGGCGGGCTTAGCCTTTTCCGTGGAAATTGCAGGCCGTTCAATCTTGATCGGCGGCAGATTTCTCACGTCGCGCCGGAACATGATGAACGCCACCGTTGCGGTAACAACGGCCATCACGGCCCAGAGCACAAAGCCCTCGCGCATCAGCGCGCCAACCGTTGTATCTGCGGCTTTTGCGGTGATGGTGGGCGCGCCCTGTATGAAGAAGTCCCCCGAGAGCGCCATGCCGTGACCGAACAGGTTCATTGCTACGGCAGCCCACACAACGGGTATGCCCGTCTCAAGCGCAAGGGGCAGGATAACGGCGCCTACGAGAGCGACTGCCGGGGAAGGCCATATGCACATGGAAACGGCAAACATGACGAAACCGAGCAGAAGGAAGGTGGCGCTTCTATTTTTCATGTAGCGGCTAAACGGGCGGATCATCAGTGCGTCCGCGCCTAGGGCAGAGAGTGCCTTGGACATCGCCACGACGAGTGATATCACGGCGATAACGCTCCAGAATTCTCCCCCAGACCAGACCAGTGCATTGAAAAGCGCCTGTATGCCGCCGATCGCGCTTTGGGTAGTCACCCAGCCGATGATGAGGATGCCTGCCACACAAGGCAGCACGATGCTTTTGCGAAAGACCATCAGGCCGAGCATGACAAAGATCAGCGTGATATATAAGATGTGGAGATAGCTTAAAGTTACCAACGGATGGCCCCCTTTTCACAGGTGTTGATATTTGAAATATACTATGTTGGAAAATACAAGCATGTGAAGGGGTCCAACCAAGGGTTGATGGTGCGGTACGTTTTTTTCTCGCCAGCAAAACCGGACCGGGGAGCTATTTTCTACTGGAAAAAAGCAAGTGTTCTGATAGCATCTTCCAGATGCTATCAGAACACTTGCTTTGATGCGGGCTATCCTTTCTCAAAACCGATTATCAATTATATGGTAGTCGATATTTAACGTTTTTATTGGATGTTATTGGGTGGATGTAAAGTATATAAAAGTTAAAATATCATCAAATCAAATAAAGATTCTTTCTCGTAAAAGAGTTGAGAATTTTTAAAATAATGGAAGTCATCGCTATTTCATTTTCCGGTTATTTACATGTCATACATTACCATATTTAAAGATAGGTTATTTATATTGACGGCGTTCTATCTTTCCCTTATGCTTTAAACTTGACGGCGCCGAACAAGCATAAGGGAGTAGAACATGAATAGGTTATTAAAGCACACTGCGGCATTTTTATCCGCAGTAATTTTGATGCAATCTTTCACCTCTGTGGCGCTTGCGGCAGAAGCACCTCCGGAGCAGAACGGCGCAATTTCCATCAGTGATCAGGCGCAGGAGGCGGGCATTCCGGAAAATTCGGATACCACCTTTGAAAATGCACAGATCATTACAGAATACCCGAAAAAACGAACAGAAACTTCTAAAACATTTTTCATGAGCGACGGTACCTTTCTAACCGCTTCATATAGAGAACCGATCCATTATCAGGATGCTTCCGGCAGCTGGCAAGACATCGACAACACTTTACAGGTTGTCAATTCCAAGGTTGCGGAAAGTGCACAGCAGCTGGAAACAAAAGCAGGCAGCATGAAGGTCAGCCTATCAAAAATCATGTCTGCGAAAAAAGCGGTGTTTGTAAAAGCTGGGGCCAACACCATCAGCTGGGGACTAGATGGAGCCGCGGCGACCAAATCAAAGATCGTACCGCAAAAGACGGCATTGGCAGCTGAGAGTAAAAATGATCAGTTTCTGACGCTGAAAAAGCTGAATAACGAACTTCTTTATTCAGATGCATACCCGAATGTAGATGTTCAGTATCTGCTCTCTTCTTCCAAGGTCAAGGAAAATATCATCCTGAAATCAAAAGAGGCACAGAAGCAGTTTACCTCTACTTATCAGATCGGTGCACTGGTTCCGAAACAAACGGACAGGCAGACCATCGAGCTGTATGAAAAAGCGGATACCGAACAGAAGAATCCGGTTTTCACGATCAAAGCTCCGGTCATGTCGGATGCTAAGGGCCAGATCAGCGATGCGATCACCTTGGAAATCCTGAAGCAGGAATCGGCCACACTTCAGATCGCAATCCATACCGATGAAACCTGGCTGAATGATGAAGCCAGAGTTTATCCCGTTACGATTGATCCGTCCATTGGTTCGGGCGGTACTACCCGCGATACCTTTGTAAGCTCCGGTGCCCCGAATAATAATTTCGGTTACATGGGGAGTATGTACATCGGCAATGAAGTGACCACATACAAAACCTGCCGGATGTTACTAGATTTTGATCTGCCGAAAATGTACAAGGGCGATATGGTTGTACAGGCGCAGCTGAACCTGGTACAGTTCGCAAATGGGATGAGTCCTTCTACCGGTACCATGCAGATCAACGCGTATGAAATGAGCTCCGCCTGGAATGAACATACCGATACCTGGAGCAATACCAGCGCAGCGGTCGAAACGGCAAAGAACAGCCCTATCCTCGATTACGCCATCACTTCACAAAGTACGAATCAGAAGGTTGTCTCTTGGGATTTAACTAAACTGGCCAAAGGCTGGTACGACAGTTCAAGAACCCACAAGGGAATCTTGCTTGCGGCAAACGATGAAGTTGCAGCCGTACGAAATCAATTTTACACTTCCGATTACCCGTCAGGTACCGGATTGTATCCTATCCTTACCATCCGTTATGTCAACCATACCGGTCTGGAAGAATACTGGAGTTATCACCAGCAATCCGCAGGCCGTGCCGGAACTGGTCATGTGAATGATTATACCGGAAATCTGGTATTTACCATTCCGATTACCGGCACAACAGGAGAACTGATGCCGCTGGATTTTGGCCTGACCTTTAACAGCAGTTTGTCCGGTACGCAGTTTAAGGATGGTCAACGCGGCGGAACTTTTGGCTTTGGATTTCGGAGCAATCTGAATCAGAGAATTGAAGGAATCTCTGAAGCCAATGCAACCAATGCGGCGGAAAAGGAAAAATTCAGATTGTTGGCTGCGGCCGGATACAAATTTTTCTATCTGGATGAGGATGGAACAGAGCATTATTTTGTGACAGATCCAACGAATTCTGCCAGATATAAGGATGAGGAAGGTTTTGATCTGACCCTTACCACCGGCGGGCCTACCGATGAGTACTATACGCTCAGTTATGCGGATGGTTCCAAAAAAACATTCACTCTTTCCGGTTATTTAAAGAAAATCTACGACAGTGATAATAATGCGCTGAACCTCACCTATAGCGGAGCAAAAATTGCTTCTGTTACCGACGGCGCGGGCCGTGTTACTACCTTAGGCTACACTAGCTATGGAACTTTGGATTCCATCACTACGCCAGACAGAAAGGCGACACGTTTTCGCTACGACGCGAACTACGAGCGGTTGACCTCGATTACTCACTTTGATGGCAAAGTTACGCTCTATACCTATCATGACAATGATCTCTTGAAGTCGGCAACAGACATTGACGGAAGTAAAATGGAGTATGGCTACCAACTCAACGCATCTGATTGGATGGTGAGAAACCGCGTTACCAGTGTGAAGGAGTATTCCGCAGACGGTGAAGCTGGAAATACCCTTTCTATGACTTATAACACGGATAACACGACCGATTTTGTCTATTTGAGCGCACTCGGAAAGAATCAAAAAGAGATCTACGGTTTTGACCGGTACGGACGTGCAGTCAGTATTGTTAACGCGGATGGTTCTGCCGAAGATGTCTCGCCCACAGATGCTTCCGCCGCAACCTATAAATTCACCGATAACGGAGAAAATGATGTACGCAAAAATAAGATCGCAGAACAGGCAAAAACCAGCCTTCCAGTTGTCAACCTGCTGACAAATCATAGCGCGGAGCTCACAGATTCATCCTGGACTCTGTATAATCAGACTTCGCCCGGGGGGCAGATGACGATTGCTTCGGACGCTGCTTATCTGGGCAATAAGTCCTTAAAGGTAACGCAGGAGCAATCAAATCCCACCCTTGTCAGCGCAAAGCAGGTGGTAAAGGGGCTGAAAGGCGGCGATACCTACACATTTTCCGCCTATATCAAAACCGATCTGGTTACCGGCGGGCAAGGTGCAAATTTGTTTGCCGTAGCCTCTGATGGCACCAAAGAGATCACCTTTCAGGGACAGGGTGTTTATGGCACCGGAGAATGGCAGAGAATCAGCGTAACTTTTACCTTGCCTCAAAACGCCACAGAAGTGGCTTTGCATGCCGGGCTGATGAACGCAAGAAAAACCGCCTGGTTTGACTGCCTGCAGCTGGAAGCCGGGAATGTAGCGAATCCTTATAACCTGCTGGAAAATCCGTCGCTGAAATATTCCTCCGGTAGCCCCACTTACATTCCTTCCTTCTGGACTCCTGCCAATTTTGAATCAAATGACGGAATTTCTAACGGGGAGCTTCACATTAAGGGGAATCCCAGTAAAAACAAATCGCTTTCCCAGAGCATTCCGATCAACAAAACAGCAGAAACCATTGCTTTTACCATGGCGGGAAAAGCGAAAGGAAATTCCGTTCCCCTCTTTGGTAACCGGCATTTTGCGATTGATCTTGGCCTTTATTTTACAGATGGAACCACTCAGTGGACGGTCATCCCGTTTAACGCAGACTCCAATGGAGAGCAATATGCTACCGGCCCTGTCTATGCGAAAACGGAGTATTCGCAAAAAACAATTGAAAAGGCCGTATTTTATATCATCTATTATCAAAATGCAAATTCCACCTACTTCTACGACATGCAGCTGAATATGGATGAAACCGGTTCTGCCTTTGTTTATGATGAGAATAACGGAAAATTAAAGATTTCGCGACAGAATGCCCAAAACAATAAAACGTACAGCTACGACACCAGTTCCAAGGAGCTGATAACCGCCCAAAACGGAAATAATGAATCGTACCGGTATTTTTATCAGGATGCTAAGATTCATCAGCTGAAATCTGCTCGGTCGGAGAAAACCAAAATTGGGATGTACTATACCTATGATGGCAAGGGTAATGTTGTCGACACCAAAATGGGAACGATCAGCACATCCGGCGCGATAGACACCACCGTCCCCGCCAACCCTTACCTGCAAACCACACAGGGCTATAGCGCGAATGGAAACTATGTGACTTCCATCTCCGATCAGCGAGGTAAAACCACCACCTACAATATTGACGGAACCACCGGCCTGACGAATTCTGTCACCGACCCCAAGGGGAATCAAACCAGTTACACCTATGACAGCAAAGATTACTCCCTGACGGGCGTCAGCGCGCAAAGCAGTGCAGGAACGGTACAGAACAGCTACGGGTATGATGCCTCCAACCGTCTAAGCCGGATCACTCACAACGGTTTTGATTATGGTTTTACCTATGATGGTTTTGGCAATCCCACGAATGTAAAGGCCGGTTCTCAGAATTTGATTACCCACTCCTATGCCGCCGGCAACGGAAATCTGCTGTCTTCCACCTATGGCAACGGTTTTCAGCTTGGTTACGAGTACGATAAGTACGATCGGGTGTATTCCATCAAGAAAAACGGCGCGGACGCTTATCAATATGATTACGATGCGCGCGGTAACTTAGCCAGAATTACCGATACTACCGGCGGCACATCGAAGCCAACAGAATTCTTCTACGATGTTGGCGACCGGCTCGTGCGAAAGACTTTTGGGAACGACACCGAAATTCGGCAAGGCTATGACAACATGGATCGTTCCACCAGCCAGTATTTTCGATTTGCGGGGCAAACCCGGCTGACTGCTTTCTCTTATGATTTAGACAGCAGAAAAGAAGCAACCAGTCTGCTGTCCGGTGGAAAAATGAACTTCGTTTATGACACCCTGAACCGAATTGGATTTACCACCTTAAAACCTGACGCCGGGATCAATAATTCTCTGAATGCTCAAGCAACTTTTGTAGGAGACGGCAACCGTACCACCACCTTGGTGGATACCTACAGCAATTATCGGAGCATTGGAGATCAGGTAACCAAACTTTCATCCTACAAATACACCTATGATGACAATGGGAATATTCATACCGTAAAAGATGCCGACGAGAATGTGACTACCTACACGTATGATCAGATGAATCAGCTGACAGCGGTAGAAGATCAGAAAGCGAATATTGCAACCTGGTACACCTATGACGCAGGCGGAAATTTAATCAATCGAAGAGCATCCATCGGCGTATATGGTGCGGTCGGAAAAGAGATTGAAAACGTAAACTATTCCTACGGCAACGCCAACTGGAAGGATCTGCTGACCAGCTATAACGGCCAGAGTATCACCTACGACCAGATCGGCAATCCCCTCACCTACCGCGACGGTATGAGCTTTACCTGGGAAGGACGCCAGCTGAAAACCGCCGCTGTGAACGGCAAAGAAACAAGCTATGCCTACAACAGCGACGGCATTCGTACCAGCAAAACAGTGAATGGCATCACCACCGACTATTTTGTGGACGGCAATACCATACTGGCGCAAAATACCGGATATGATCCCATGTGGTTCATGTATGACAGCGATGGAACCCGAGTAGGCTTTACCTATAAGGATGCCGCCTATTATTACACGAAAAACGCCCAAGGCGACGTGACCGGAATTGTTGACAGCGACCTCAGCACCGTTGTAGAATACAGCTATGACGCCTGGGGCAAGCTGCTGACTACAACAGGCAGCAAAGCGGATACCATCGGCAAACTGAATCCGTTTTTGTATCGCGGGTATTACTATGATGCAGAGACAGGACTATACTACCTGAACAGCAGATATTACGATGTGCAGACCGGCAGGTTTTTGAATGCGGATGATACCGATATTCTTTTGGAAGATCAGGAAAATCTGACGGAGCATAACCTTTTTGCCTATTGCCTGAATAATCCGGTTAATATGGCGGATGACGACGGAGGAATTGCTTGGTGGATTGCTGCTGCCGTTGGCGGAGCCGCGTTTGACACCGCGGCATATATCATCGGCGCTGCGGTCAGCGGGCAAAAGGTAACATGGGCCGGTGTCGGCAAGGCTGCGCTTGCTGGAGCTATTACTGGCGTTGCTTTTGGGGCAGTAGGTAAAGGTATTAAGGCTATTAGCGGAGCAGTTAAAGCCAGCAAGTCAGTAAAAATGGCGGCAAAGGCAGCTTGTTTTGTGGCCGGAACATTAATTGCTACTGAGGATGGATTCAAGCCCATTGAAGATATTAGGAAAGGAGACTATGTCTACTCTGAAAATCCTGAAACGGGAGAAAAAGGGTTAAAAACTGTTGTACAGACTTTTGTTAACAAAACAAGTGAACTTGTCCATGTTTTTGTAAACGGTGAAGAAATCGTTACAACACCGGAGCATCCCTTTTATGTGCCTCAACAAGGTTGGACTGCCGCAATCAATCTCCGTGCGGGCGACGTGTTGGTACTTAGCAATGGAGCGTATGTAACCATCGAAAAAATTCAGCATGAGTTGCTCGAAAAGCCCATTGCAGTTTATAACTTTGAAGTGGAAGATTTCCACACGTATTATGTTGGCGAAAATAGCATTTTGGTGCACAATACGTGTGGCTGGGACATGGTTCGAGAGTCAACTTCAGCTTGGAATACTGTCAAAAACTTTACCTCTAAGCAGATGCAAATATATGATGATGTCTTAACAAAATTAGCGAGCGGGAATACCAGAGGACTAAATGCTCATAGGCTTACAAATGGAAATTATGCTGCCGATTTGGCAGGATTCGGTAAAGGCCGAGGAGCAGGACGAGTTATATATCAAATTAGAAATGGTATTGTAGATGTAATCGAGGTATCATTAACTCACTATAAGTAAGGGGGATATCTTATGTTTAAACATATTCTGTTGGAAGTGTATTGCCATAAAGACGCAGGCCAAGAAATCCCATCTTTTTGTGAATCTCATGGCATAATTCCTAGCTATTATTGCATTTTAAATCATTGTATGCATATGTCTTTTACTTCACATGAAAATGCCTTATGTTATATTAATGAAAAGTCAACTGCGGAAGAAATTATCACTTTAGGTGGCGAAATGACTCCTGAATCTGTAAATGAATGTGAATCTATTGAATTATGGAGAGCGATATCGGTTTGCAAGATAAATGAAGCTTATGATGAATATATGAAACAATTAAAAATCAGGCAGGCTTAAACCCATATTTTACAACGATTTAAGAATAGGGTAGCCTTAATAAGGAAATCGATAAAGTGAACAGCGCCACCTTTTTAGGTGGCGCTGTTCTTGTGTTAAAAATAAGCAAATTATCTTTACAAAGAGGTGACCACCCATGTCTGGAGCAAGGCTAATATCAAACTCCCACTATTTCCATATCGCCCACACTGACGAGCAGGCAGACGGGAAGCGCATTTTGAGAGTGACGGAACGAGAGTAAGCTTTACCTACTAGGATGATGCCTATTATTACACCGAGAACGCCCAAGGTGATGTAACCGGAATCGTTGACAGCGACCTCAATACCGTTGTAGAATACAGCTATGACGCATGGGGCAAGCTGCTTACTACAACCGGCAGCAAAGCGGATACCATTGGCAAGCTGAATCCGTTTCTTTACCGTGGTTATTACTATGGTGCGGAAACAGGTCTGTACCACCTGAACAGCAGATATTACGATGCGCAGACGGGTAGGTTTTTGAATACGGATGGAGAACTAAATCTTGGCAGTAGCCTTACAGATACTGATCTTTTCACATATTGTGGGAATAACGCTGTTAATCGTGTGGATTTTACGGGGCATTCTTGGTTCACTGCTTTTCAAGTATTTGCAGTCATAGCTGTAGTCTCAACTGTAGTGTTTTTAGTTGCTCCGTATTAGCAGCAGTCGGGAGAGGTATTACCACTTCTACCATTGTTTATGCAGTAGGTACTATGGTCATAATGTCAACAGGCGCAGCATTATATTCATTTGGACAGGTTGCCATCCGGTCAGCACCAAAAACTTTTGCCAAAGCGAAGGTGGAATCAAAAGATAAAGTATCTGTCATAACTCAATCCAAGTCAGATGATAAATCTCCGGGAGCTAAAGTTTATGAAGACCAGCCCTTAACTCTAGAAATGGCTAAGGATAAACTTACACTTGGTGCTGATATTTGGGCGGCAGACTCTGAATCAGCTAAAGTGCTTTGTACTGCTGCTGGGGGAGGCTATTTTGGTCCGATAAGAGATGGTATCCGTTAAATGCTATGCACTATTACCCAATTTCGTATATAAAACGAGGACACGTTTTCTTTGGAAACGACCCCAATTTACAATTTGTCCGCATTTTTGATTAGGAGGTGAGATCATCTGATGAGTTTACGATTAGGCATGATTTTATCATGTGATTGTACCGAGAACGTATTAGAATTACTAAGAACTGAATTGCATCTAGAATTTATTCGCATTCAAAATATTACATTTTCAAAACAATTGTCTGATGATGAGATGTTAATTGAAGCAACGGGATTATATGATGATTCTAAAACGGGTATTGGTTCATTTGATCTTTATAATAAGGATATTTCAGAAATAAAAGAGCGGTATAAAAATGATCCTTACGCTTATCATGTGGTAGTTGACGAATACTTAGATAGGAGAGACGCTTACAGAAAGGATGCTCTAAAATGGCTAGATATTATAAAATCAATGAGATGGAAATACAGCATTTCAAAAGTAGGACTCTTTTATTTCGATGGCTATGATATAACAGCGAGAATAAAATTCCCTATATACATTCGTAAATATTATATTTTGGATGAAACGAATGAATATGATTTGATGAAAATAGGAAATTGTGAAATTGCTTTTTTCGAATAAATATTTCTGCTCATTCATCGCTTATAGATAACTCATGGATAGCAAGTAACAGCGAATTTTCGGCTAAAGGATTTCAGTAGTTCTCAGATTTTTTCTTATTTTTAATAAAGTTTTAGGTCGTAATCCTTGCCCCGTTTCATTTGAAGCGGGGTTTTCTTTATTACAAAATCAGAATTGAAGGTAATAAAATGCCCGGAGCAAGGCTTATCTTAAATATTCGATACTTTCATATTGCCCATGCCGGTGAGTAGGCAGATAGAAAACACGTTATGATAAAAGTGAAGAAATAGAAGTAGAGTTTACCAACAATGATACCGCCATCACATAAAGAACGCGCAGGACGATGTGACCGATATCGTTGACAGGAGCGCCAACGCCGTTATAGAATACAGCTATGATGTCTGCGGGCAAGCTGCTTTATCGGCAAGCTGAATCCTTTTCTGTACCGTGGGCACTACTTTGATGCGGAGACAGGGTTATATTATCTCAACAGCAAATATTATGATGCACAGACAGATAGATTCTTGAATGCGGATGATACAGATATTCTGTCTGAAGATCAGGAAAATTTCCTGCAACACAACTTGTTCGCTCACTGCCTAAACAATCCTGTCAGTATGGCAGATGAAGATGGTTATATAGTGGCTGATATAATTGGTGGTATCATTGGGGAGTTGCTGTGCGGCTTGCTTTAGGTATATTGTCCAAAAAACAACTCGGGTTAACTAATTGGAAAAAGTGGATGCTTATTTCAATGGCAGGCTTTACAGTCCAGATATTATCGAATCAAGTTAACTCTTTATCACATAGCCGCCAATTAGGCGGCTATGTGATACTATTTTACTCAGACCTATGTTTATGCGAGAAACATATAATAGAACTTATAGAAACTGGGGGATAGAATGTGAAAAAAATAATTCTGCTTGTAATAGGAATCGCTTTGCTAATATGTGGATGCAGTCAAAATGTAATGGGTTCCAATAACAGCTCAAGCTCCTCTTCTGTTGAAAGCGATATAGCGGCTGAATCCACTTCTGAATGGTTTGATGTCTACCAGATTACAAATGATTCCCCCGAATTTACTATGGCCATAAAAGAAAATCCGATTGATAAAGATTATAATACTGAATTTTTCCAAAAGGCTACAACTACAGCCGAAATTGCCACCGCACAATGTAAATATCTGAATCTTTGGAAGGCCGAGTTAGAGAATTCCATTAAAAGTTTCAGTGAGAATCTATCTGATGTTGATAAAGATCGATTTGCTTTAGTACAAAATGAATGGGAAAAAAGCATGAACGAAAATCTTGATTTTGAACATACAATATTAACGGATGATTCCTATTCAGTTGAATTGGGTTCAGCTTTTAACTTTCTCGCATTATCAGAAAAAAGGGAAATGTATCGGCAGAGAACAATTCGCATTAAATATTTACACTATCTTTTAGAAACTGCAAGTTCGAACTCAAAATCAGTAAGTGAACTGGAATCGTTAAGATTCCTATATAAGTAATCTTTTTATTCAAAGGTTCTCTATGATTATAAAAGTGGGGGTTAGTAAGAGAGGTCAATGAAGTAATACATTGAGTGCTCCTCTTCATTCGAAATGAGACATCTCTAAGTAATTGATCAATTTTTCGAAAAAACTTTACTTGCTATGACACAATCTGTTACTACACGAAGACCATCTCCTAAGGCGATGCAATCGGAATATGACGGCATCGCCGACACTTGGTTTTAGAACACAGCAATGCCGTATGTGACAGGCTGATTGACAGGCACTGATACCCTACCGTATCACAGAAAGGATTATGAGGGGAGACGTTGAAAATTTGTTTGGATCATAAAATGATTTTCAAAAACATTAAGCCTATCATTGACAATTGGGATCCGATCGATTTATTGCCGTATTCCCCGAATGATGAATACGACGATGAAACGAGTTGGATTGCGAACCAAGTCGAAGGAAAAAACGCCGACGAAATAGCTCAAATCATCTTTGATGTGTTTTCTAGTTCGTTTAATCATGGTGTTTTTCAAAAATCCTTGAAGGAGTATAAAACGATCGCATTAAATATTTTGAGCACATTATCCATGATATAAGTGTTCAAAGTACGAATGAGGCCCTTATATTTGTAAGTAAAAAAGGAGCGGTATCGAAAAGATACCGCTCCTTTTTTACTTACATCTTTACCGATTCTTTCTCTTCGCTTTTCTGCCGATCGTTCCATTCCGTCTCTTTTAGTGGCGCGTCAGGGTTAGGGGAACGGTTAAATCCTGATTGATTTGCATCATTTTGCTGCGATCAGCGGGTACAGCTTTACATCTTCGTTTTTGATTCTCTCTTCAATTAGCTGGAAAATCTTTTGGCTTTCCGTGATAAAATGAATTTTATCCTGAATGATTTTGGAAGAGGTGTTATATTTTTGCGCAAAGGAGCGGAATAATTCCGCAAGATTTCCCATCTCATGGTTGAATGTCTGCGCTGTGTTGCGGATGGTCTGATTGCCGTTCTGCATCAGTGAGGGGTAAAGGAACTGATCCTCCGACATCAGGTGCATTTTTAATTTGCCGGACAAAGCATTGATGTTGAATGCGATCTCCTTCGATTTTTCTTCCGGATGATCGGCAATCAAAACGGTGATGGTTTTCATGAGCGCAAGAACTTCTTCATGCTGCTTTTTTAACATATCCAGATTACTCATTTGCTTTTCCTCCTTGATGCGGGGCCATAATGACTCTTGTCTATGGAAAACTCTGGAATTATCATACTCCATTTTAAATTCCATTTCTGTTGTATTTGCAACATAAAAATGAATTTCTATTTTATGTGATGAAAGATTGTTCAGTAAGGAGAAATCAACCGATCAAAAGAAAAAACCAGCGGCGATCTGTTTGGACATGATCGCCGCTGTTTTGATTCTGTTACCGGTAATCGTAAAAATGGAAAGCGTCTGCAGAAAGATGGTTAGCTTCTGGGGTAAGGGAACACCACTGTCAGCAGCATTTTAAAAGGCTTTTCCGCAGCAACCGCATGCGGAATTCCCGCGGGCATCACGATGGTCTGTCCCTGCGTTACGGAATGCACCTGCCCGCCGATGGTAATCTGCGCGTCGCCCTCCAGCACGGTCACCATGGCATCTCCGTCGGAAGAATGTGTGCTGATCTCTTCCCCCTGATCAAAGGAGAAAAGAGTGATGCTGACCGCCGGATTCTGGGCCAGGGTACGGCTTACGACCTGACCCTCCTGATATTGCACCAAAGAGGAAAGCTCCAGTTCTTTTTCAAATTCGATGTTTTTCAAATATTGTGCGCTCATACGAATTCCCTCCTAATTTGTTTGTGCGGCATCCTCAACGAGCCGCTTTTCTCCGGAAATCTCTTGTATGGGCCGGATGTTCTGAGTGACTTCCAACACACCCAGGTATTCGCCGGCCTCACTTCGGACTGCAAAGTACCGGATCAAGATATATTTGTCGCCCATCTTGATCCAAAAGTCCTCCTGATCCTTCCGGCCGTCCCGGAAATCCTCTACCAGTTTTTCCACGATGTGCACGCTGGCCGGGGGATGGCAGTTGGAAACCTTTCGGCCGATGATGGCCTTTGTCCGCGGGAAGACCCGTTCCGCACCCTGCGAAAAGTATTTTACCGTATCGTCCTTATCGACAAAGGTAATGTCGATCGGCAAGGTGTCGAGCATCCGGACAAGCTCTTCTGTTTTTAAGATGCCGGTCGGCAGGGTGATAACGCCGGGGCCGGCTTCTTCCCGCAGTTCGGTCTGCGGTTTGTTTTCCGCTGTGGGCTTCCATACAGGAGCGCTGTCAATCAGGCAGTACCCCAGGTCGGCAACTTCATCAGCGATGATTTTCCACTCATCCTGCGTCAGGTTTTGAATCAGCATGGGGAAGAGGATGTTTTCCTCTTTAAAGATCATCTCGGTAATCCGATTGAACAGCGTTTCCAGCCGCGGCGCAAGCTGTGCTGCGGATTCCGACGGAAGTTTTTTCAGAACCTCTTTGAGCTCGTTCCGGATTTCATCATCCACACCCCACATCACCTTGGGCGGAGCGGTAATCCCATACTGCTCCAGATAGGGGAAGAGCAGATTCTCTTTTTTGCTGTAATGCCGGTCGATTTCCATCAGTCTGGTGAGGCCGTCCTTCAGCTCGCTCTGTGCGTCGGCTCCGGACGAAAGCTTAGACTGCATGTCCTGAATCAGCGTTTCCAGCGCCCGGTTTTCCCGCCACAGTGTGTTGATCGGGTGCCCGGGGATTTTGGCCGGGTCGGACGGCTGATGGATTTCTTCAATCGAACCCTTAAAAACAGCGGCGTGAACGTCGCAAAGACGCTGCACCTCACCGACGGGCAGTCCGCCCAAGATCAATGCCTGCTCTGCCTGTGCAATCTCTTCTGCGGAAACATTGCCGAACACAGCGGCAAATTGATCCTTGACCTCGTCTACACTTTTGCCGTCGTGCAGCTGAGAAATCAGTTCCTTTAACACTTGCTGGCGGTATTCTCTGTTGTTGATTTCAGCGCTCATATGGCTCCTCCTTTATCTGCTGATTGCGGCCTGTGAAAGCCTGTATTTCTTTTGAAAGAGCGGCGGCAAACTGCCTGCCAAATTCCCGGCAGCTTTCCAGCTCGGCTTCATCGGGAACCCACAGGGCCCTGTGCCCGCTGCTGACGATTTGAAAACCTGCCTTTTCCAGCTCTTCGGTCAACTGCTTGACTGCTTCGCCGCTCCAGCCGTAGCTGCCGAACGCGGCGGCGCGCTTCTCTTTGAATTTTAGCCCCTTGATCATCTCCAGCATGCCGCCGATGGAAAACAGATAACCGTTGTTGATGGTGGAGGAGCCGACCAAAATAGCCTTGGAGCGGAACACCTCGGAAAGGATATCGTTTTTATCCTCTTTTGCAGAGTTCATCAGCTTTACGGTGATGGAGGGGGCTGTATCGCGGATGCCCGCCGCGATGGCCTCCGCCATTTTGCGGGTGGAGTTCCACATGGTGTCGTATACCAGGGTGATCTGGTTTTCCTGGTAATTGTCCGCCCATTTCAGGTACTGCTCCACAATCGCGGTCGGGTTTGACCGCCAGATCACGCCGTGGCTCGGGCAGATCATGCTGACCGGCAGGTTCAGATCCAACACTTCGTGAATCTTTTTGGTGACGAATTTGCTGAACGGAGTAAGAATATTGGCATAATATTTCAAAGCCTCGGCAAGAAGCTCCGCCTGATCCACTACATCGTCATACAACGATTCGGTCGCGTAGTGCTGCCCGAAGGCGTCGTTGCTGAAAAGGATATTTTCCCCCGTCATATAGGTGAACATGGTGTCGGGCCAGTGGAGCATCTGCGCCTCCACAAAAATCAGCTTGCTGTCCCCGATATCGAGGGTATCTCCGGTTTTTACGGTCACAAAGTTCCAGTCCTGGTGGTAGTGTCCTTTCAGGATCTTTGCGCCGTTGGCCGTGCAGTAAATCGGCGTATTCGGAATTTCGCGCATCAATTCCGGCAAAGCGCCGCTGTGGTCGATCTCGTTGTGGTTCATCACAATGTAATCGATGCTTTTCAGGTCGACCTCCTGCTTCAGGCGGGCAACAAATTCCTTATCAAAGGGCTGCCATACCGTGTCCATCAGTACGGTTTTCCGGTCGCGTATCAGATACGAATTGTACGACGACCCTCTATGTGTAGAATACTCATCACCGTGAAACCTGGTAAGCTCCCAGTCTACCTTGCCGACCCAGCTGACTTTATCCGTTAATTTCTTCCCCATAGGAGTACCTCCGTTCTTTTTGTCTTTCGTTAGTTTACCGAAAATTTTACAGGGTATAACTTCTTTTCTTCTTAAAACAGTATATCATAGATAATTTTGGAAGTTGGTTGCAAGTGCAACGGATGGAATCAATTTTTCCTGTTACTATATCAATAGGAAAAATGAAGGCAGGTCTTTTGTGGAAAAGGAGTTTTGTCCTCCTGTGGAATTATGGTAGAATAATTACCGGATGACAAGGAGCGCACCTTTGTATGTTAAAGGTATGGCGCCGATGGCGCGGTGAAGAGAGGGTGGAGTATGATTTCTAAAATGAAAAAGAGTCCGCTGTTCTTTGAAATGTCGGACAGCGACATCGAGAACTGTCTGAAATGCAGCCGGTCGGAGATCGTGAGCTATGAAAAGGACGAGCTGATTTTCCGCCAGCACGATGTTCCCCGAAAGCTGCTGGTGCTTCTGGAGGGGGCGGTCGTTGTCGGCAATGATTCCAGCTCCGGAAAGCGCAGCATTGTGGCGACGCTGGATCAGCCCGGGGAATTGTTCGGGGAAGTGTTTCTGTTTTTGAACAAGCAGGAATACGACCACTATGCGCAGGCGGTCGTTCCCGCGCAGATCCTGCAGATTCCAAAGGATTTTCTGTATAACCCGTGCGGGGAAAACTGCGGCTATCACACAAAGCTGATTTCCAATATGCTGTCGATTCTCGCGCAGAAGGCGTATTATCTGAACCGCAAGCTTCAAATCGTATCGTGCGCCACCCTCCGGCAGAAGATCGCAAAGGTTCTGCTGCAGAATTCATCGCCCGATGGTCGGGTGACACTCTCGATGAACCGGGAGGAGCTGGCCGATTTTATGAATACCGCGCGGCCGTCCTTATCCAGAGAGCTGATGAAGATGCAGGAAGACGGAATCATCAAAATCGAAAAACGAAACATTCAAATTGTCGATTTTGATGCACTTCAAAATAATTGATATCGTCATTTTATTTTTTTACGGGCTGCTCGTGTCTTCTCTCGCCTATGGCAGGGGAAGATATTGTTGTTTTCATGCAAAATCACTTTTTCAAAAATTTGATTATCATTTTCAGAATCCGTAACCGGCGTTACGGATTTTTTTATCTTCGGCTGGTATGATGAGGACAACAAAAGGCCGCGAGGCCACCGAGCGAAAATGAAGGAGGATACTTTCATGAAAAATAAAATGTTTTGCTATCAGTGTCAGGAGACCGCCGGCTGCACCGGGTGCACGCAGATGGGTGTCTGCGGAAAAAATCCGGAGGTTTCTGCCATGCAGGATCTGCTGGTATATGTGACAAAGGGCTTGTCGTCTGTCACCACGCAGCTGCGGGCTGAGGGCAAGGAGGTTTCCGCCGAGATCAATCATCTGATTACGCTGAATCTGTTTGCCACGATCACCAACGCAAATTTTGATGAAGACGCGATTGTTGACCGCGTTTTTGAAACGCTGTTCCGCAAGCAGGAGCTGCTGAAACAGGTTGATCACCCGGAGGTTCTGCCGGAAGCTGCGCGCTGGACCTCTTCGAGCCGTGCGGACTTTCAGGCAAAAGCGGTAGAAGTCGGCGTACTGTCCACAAAGGATGAGGATGTCCGCAGCCTGCGTGAGCTGATCACCTACGGCCTGAAGGGCCTTTCCGCTTACAGCAAGCACGCAAACGTGCTGCTGAAGGACGACGGAGAGGTCGATGCGTTCCTGCAGAGCGCTCTGGCAAAAACACTCGACGATTCCCTGACCGTGAACGATCTGATCGCTCTGACGCTCGAAACCGGTGAGTACGGCGTGAAAGGCATGGCGCTTCTGGATGAGGCCAATACCTCCGCCTATGGCAACCCGGAGATTACCAAGGTCAATATCGGCGTTGGCACCCGTCCCGGCATTCTGGTTTCCGGCCACGATCTGCGCGACCTGGAAATGCTGCTCAAGCAGACCGAGGGCACCGGCGTGGATGTATATACCCATTCCGAAATGCTGCCGGCCCACTACTACCCGGCATTCAAGAAATATTCCCACTTTGTCGGCAACTACGGTAACGCGTGGTGGAAGCAGAAGGAAGAGTTCCAGAGCTTCAACGGCCCGATCCTGATGACCACCAACTGCATCGTGCCGCCCAAGGACAGCTACAAGGACCGCCTTTATACCACAGGCGCCGCAGGCTTCCCCGGCTGCAAGCATATCCCGGGTGAGATCGGCGAAGAGAAGGACTTCTCTGAGATCATCGAGCACGCAAAGCGCTGCGCCTCCCCCGCGGAAATCGAGCGCGGCGAGATCATCGGCGGCTTCGCGCACAATCAGGTGCTGGCTCTGGCCGACGCTGTGGTCGACGCGGTCAAGTCCGGCGCGATCAAAAAGTTTGTGGTAATGGCCGGTTGTGACGGCCGCGCAAAATCAAGAAACTACTACACCGATTTTGCCAGAGAGCTGCCGAAGGACACGGTTATTTTGACTGCGGGTTGCGCAAAATATAAATACAATAAGCTCGCCCTCGGCGACATCGGCGGCATCCCCCGCGTACTCGACGCCGGACAGTGCAACGACTCCTATTCCCTGGCCGTGATCGCGCTCAAGCTGAAGGAAGTGTTCGGCCTGGACGATATCAACGATCTGCCGATCGTATACAACATTGCCTGGTACGAGCAGAAGGCCGTCATCGTTCTGCTGGCGCTGCTGCACCTCGGCGTAAAGGACATTCACCTTGGCCCGACGCTGCCTGCCTTCCTTTCTCCCAATGTGGCAAAGGTTCTGGTTGAGAACTTCGGCATTGCCGGAATCGGCAGTGTAGAGGATGACCTGGAGCTGTTTTTCGGCAAGGGTGCGGCGAGCAAGCCCTCTATCACCGAGGATATGCTGATCGGCGAAATCCTCCGGCAGTATCCGGACGCCGCCCCTGTTCTGATGGAGTGCGGCATGCACTGCCTGGGCTGCCCTTCTTCCCAGATGGAATCCCTCTCGGACGCCTGCATGGTGCACGGCCTTGATCCGAAAGCGGTGCTGGGACAGCTCAATCAGCGTGTTGCAAGATAAGATGGCATCATGATGTAAAAAGAAAGATCGACCAAATCAAATAAAGTAAAGCAGAGGAGCTGTGAATGAACACTTGTGTGCTCATTCACAGCTCCCGTTTTCTGGAAAGAATACGATACATCAGCAAAAAGTCCGGACTGTTTTGAAGAATCCCTAAAATGAGCAAACTGCTCTCGGGATAAAAGAGGAAGAAAGCGATCAATTGCTTTTTTTCTCTTTGAAAGCTGTAACAGAGACGATTGTGCTTGTGATCAGCAGCAAAAGGAAAAGAAGAAGCACGACCCATGCTCCGGAAGCAGTACCGGAAGTAAAACCATATCTTTTCTGGGAAAAAGAAAAAATAGCCGCAACGGCCGCTGTGGCAACGGCGCCTATAAATTGCTGAAGAGTATTGACAAAGGCGTTTCCGTCTGAAATCTGGCTGGATGACAATGCGTTTAAGCTGCAGGTTGTCAGGTTGCTGTAAGAAAGACCAACCCCTGTCATCAAAATCAGATGAGAGCCGATCAGGAGCACCAGTGAATTGGTATGCAATAGCGTGCCAAGCAGAATGATTCCGACGACGGCTGTGGAAAGACCGATTAAAACAGGCTTTTTTGCTCCAATTTTATCTAACAGCCTCCCCGAAAGGGGGGCCAGAAAAGCGCCCATCAAAGCACCCGGAAACATAAAGAGTCCTGCTGCAGACGAAGGAAAGCCGGCAGAAATTTGCAGATAGTTTGTCAAAAGGAAAGACAATCCCAACAGCAATGCCTGGTAAATCAGAAGGCTGAATAAGAATGAGGAAAATCTGCGGTTTCTTAACATAGATAACTGCAGTAAGGGCGTTTTGCGGTTCGACAGTACAAACAGGACAGAGCTCGTAAGGCCAATTACCAGGAACAGTATGAAAAGTATCTTTGATGCGGCGCTAAGGGCCAAAATAAAGGAAGTAAAGGCAATGGCCAAAAAGAAGACGCAGCGAAAAGGCAGATATTGTTTTTCTCTGGAAGACTCATCTGGAATAGAGCGCAGGCCAACAGTGAGAGAAATCAGGATAAGCGGGATCAGAAAAATATAAATGTAGCGCCAGTCCAATGAATTGGAAATCAATCCGCCATAAGTAGGGCCAATGGCGGGGGCGATAGAGGTGGTCAGCGTTCCAATGCCCATCATCATTCCCCGCTTTTCAACAGAAGCTTTTGTGAGAATCATGTGGAACATGAGGGGAAGACCGATCCCTGTTCCCACCCCTTGCAGCAAGCGGCCCAGCAAAAGCAGGAAGAATGTAGAAGAAAAGCAGTTGATCAAAACTCCTGCCATAAAGAACAGGTTTGCAGTGATAAATAAATTTCGTGCTGAAAAGTTCTGATTCAAATAAGAAGAAATCGGAACAATGACGGAAATCATCAGCAAATAAATGGTTGTTACCCATTGAACCCCCGATGTAGTCACATGAAACTCTTGTATCAGAAGCGGAAACGTTACATTCATTGCCGTTTCAATTAACACCCCGGAAAAAGCCAGGATACCCGCGGCTGCGATTGCCCCAGACAAATGGAAGGTTTTGTTTTTACTCATGCGGAAATTTGCCTCCTTAAATAACAATAGAGGCGAAATTATTATTAAAAAATAATAATTTCGCCTCTATATCAACACAATATCGTGTTCTCTGTACGAAAGTAACTGTTAAATTGTAGCCGTTACATCGCAAAAAGTCAAGGGCCAAATTCCATTGAACAAGGTTTGAAGAAAGATGCCGCATTCCTATCGTTTCGGCAAACGGCAAACAGCGGCGCGCCGTTTTTTAAAAAGGTTTCTCAAAGCCTGCCGTCCCTGCCGTTGGGCTTTGATTCTCCATAACTTCTTCAAATTTGCACGGTATACTTTCTTTCAGAATCACTCGGGAGGAGGCTTCCCAATGGAATCCGCTGTGAAAAGCAAACGGCTGCACATTGGCGGTATGACCTGCATCAACTGTCAAAACAAAATTGAAACAAAGCTGCGCAATACCGCCGGCGTAAAAAGCGCAAAGGTAAGCTACAACGACGGAACCGCCGAGATCACCTACGATACGGATATTATTTCCCTGCGCGATATTTGCGCGGTGATCGAAAAGCTGGATTATCAGGTGCTTACCGAACGCAAAAGCTCCACGCCGGGGGTCAGCCGCATCATTGGGATGCTGGTCATCATTGTTTCGCTGTATGTGCTTTTGCAGCAGTTTGGAATTTTAAATCTGCTCGTACCAAGTCAGCTGGCAGATGCCCGGATGGGATACGGAATGCTGTTTGTGGTCGGCCTGATTACATCGCTTCACTGCGTTGCGATGTGCGGCGGCATCAATCTTTCCCAATGCATTCCGCGTGGGGAAACTCAGGGTCCGGGAGGATCGGAAGGCGAGAAGACCGGCCGGTTTTCCACCATCGCGCCGGCTGCTTTGTATAACCTGGGGCGGGTCATTTCGTACACCGTTATCGGTTTTATATTGGGGGCGGTCGGCCTGCTGTTTGGCGGCGGCTCCGGCGCGGGAGTACCGGTGCTGGCGCAGGGGATTTTAAAGCTGCTTGCGGGCGTGTTCATGGTGGTCATGGGCATTAATATGCTCGGCCTGTTTCCGTGGCTTCGCAGATTACAGCCAAGAGTTCCCAAATTCATTGCCCGTAAAGTGAATATGGAAAAGGCGAGAAACAAAAGCCCCCTGATCGTTGGGCTGCTCAATGGATTCATGCCGTGCGGCCCTCTGCAGTCCATGCAGATCGTAGCGCTGGCTTCCGGTAATCCGTTTGCGGGTGCCCTTTCCATGCTGCTGTTTAGCCTGGGTACCGTACCGCTGATGCTGGGGCTTGGCTCGCTGGTTTCGGCTTTGGGCAAGAAGTTTGCGAACAAGGTCATGCGGGTCGGCGCGGTACTGGTTGTCGTACTGGGGCTGGCAATGCTTTCTCAGGGTGGCAGCCTTTCCGGCTTTCTGCCGCCGGACCGTCTGCTCGCCGTTATTTTAGGGCTCTGCACAATCGGGGTCGTGGCCAGTATTCCTTTTCACAGGCCTGACCAAAAAACTGCTTCCACCATCATTGCATCCATTGCCGTGGTGATCGCCATAGCTACGTGGAACATGCAGAGCGCATCTGCTGCCGGCAGCGATACCAGCAGCGGAATTCAGATTGTCGACGGCAAGCAGGTCATCACCAGCACCCTTTCCTCAGGGCAATACCCCAATATCACCGTGCAGGCGGGAACGCCCGTCAAATGGGTGATCAACGCACCGCAGGGGAGCATCAACGGATGCAATTATCAAATCAACATTCCGGAATACGGAATTTCCAATTACTCCTTTCAAACAGGTGAGAACGTCATTGAATTCAATCCCACCACAACGGGCAAATTCCAGTACAGCTGCTGGATGGGGATGATACACGGCTCGATTACGGTAACGCAGGCGGGCGCTCCGGTAAGCGCTTCCTCGAGCTCGGACGGCAATAACGCGGTAGGGGCGGCTGAGGCGGTTCCTGCCGGGTATCAAATTCCAACCGACCAGCTGGCCATTGCAAAAGAAACGAAGTATGCGGGTACCTACCAGGTTCAGGAGGTTACCGTCAAGCTGACCAATCAGGGCTTCAGCCCCGCGGTTGTTGTGGTTCAGTCCGCGATGGATGTCAAGTGGAACATCGTAAACGCCGCTTCGGATCAACAGAGCACAACGCAGGTTTTGATTCCCGATTATGCCACGAAACTCATCGTGAACCAGGGGGAGAACCCGGTGTTCTTTTCTCCGGAAAAGAGCTTCGATTTTTCTACCGAAGACAACGCCTATTACGGGTATGTAAAAGTGGTAGACAGTCTGAAAAATGTGGATGCCGCCGCAATCAAAAAAGAGGTGGGAGCGTTCCAGACGATGATCTGGCCGCCGGAAACCTTTGAGGTTGGCGCAGGGGAAGCAGACACGGCACAGGCGGCTGAGTCCACCGTAAAGGACGGCGTGCAGTACGTCACGTCCACGGTGAGCAGCGGTGGGTACGGGGCGATTCGGGTTCAGCAGGGGGTTCCTGTCAAATGGACGCTGAAAGCACCGGAGGGTTCCCTGAACGGCTGCAACCAATCCATTGTGATACCGGAATACGACCTGAAGATCGACCTGAAAACCGGGGAAAATCTGATTGCATTTACGCCTGACCGGTCGGGAACCTTTGTGTTCAGCTGCTGGATGGGTATGGTGCGCTCCAGCATTACGGTAGTGGGCAAAGACGGTACGGTAGTCGCCACACAGGACGACGGTTCGGATGAACTGCCCGCCGGCTGCTGCGGATAACGAGAAAGGTAGGAACAGCATGCAGTTTTTATTGCTTCATTGGCATTGCATATTACCGGCCGCGGCCATTCTGATCAGTATGGTTTTGATGGGCAGAGACAAAAAGACACAGGGCAAGGGCTCTGCGGATGAAATAAAAACCCAGGATTCCCTGGAAGATAAGGAGTTACGGAGATGACGAAACAAAATACAGTCAATCAGAAACCGGCGCGCAAAGCGGTATCGGCCATCCTTTTCACATTCGCGATGGTATTCGCGCTGACCGCCTGTTCCGCAGGCAGCGGAGCACCTTCCGAAAATCCGGCCGGTGCGGCCGGGCAGCAAAGCACGCAGCAGGCTTCCGATCAGGCGTCCGTGCAGGACAGCGATCTGGTAATCCCCACCTCGGATGTAACGGAACAAGCAACCTTTTACCCGGTGGAGGTCGACGGTACCAAAATGGAAGTCATCGCCGTCAAGGCCCCGGATGGGACAATCCGCACGGCGTTTAATACCTGTCAGGTCTGCTACGATTCTGGCCGGGGGTATTACCAGCAGTCCGGCGACCTGCTCATCTGCCAAAACTGCGGGAACAAATTCTCTATGGATCGTGTTGAGGTAGAAGCGGGCGGCTGTAATCCGTGGCCGATTTTTGCAGAGGATAAGACGGTAACAGATGAATCGATCACCGTTTCGTATGATTTCCTGCAAAAATCAAAGGATATCTTTGCAAACTGGAAGCGGACGTATTAAAGAAGAGGGACGCTGAAAATCCGGCGCCGGTTATATCGGAAATTCCCTTAAAAAGTAAATAGACAGGATAACAGCGATTCCCTTCTCCGTTTCGGCGGGGAAAGGAATCGGAGCTTTTTAAAAATGGGCATTACTATGGAAAGAAACAGGAAGACGACAGGCGAGAAGAAGCGGAAGTGTTTTTTGGGGGTCTTGCCGCTTCCTGAAAATAAAAGTTGCCGAATCGCGCCTGATCCGGTAAACTGAAGGTAACGCATCGCCGCATCAGAGCACGGGAACCACGCGATCGTGGTTCCCGTTTGGCGCATCCTTTACGGTTGGGGGAAGAGAAATGTCACCGAAAAACAGGAATATCCTACTGGTAGATGACGAACCCAAAATTCTGGAAGTCCTGAAAGCCCTTTTTGAAAACAAGGGCTTTCAGGTCTTTTCTGCGGAAAGCGGCTCCGAAGCGCTGAAAATCTTTCATTCGCAGAATATTGCGCTCGTGATTCTCGATCTGATGCTGCCGGATATTTCAGGCGAAGAGGTCTGCAAAGCGATCCGCAGGATTTCGCGCGTGCCGATTTTAATGCTCACGGCAAAGTCGGAAGAAGACGATCTGGTCGCCGGCCTCGGGATCGGCGCGGATGATTACATCACGAAGCCGTTCAGCCTGAAAGAGCTTTCCGCGCGGGCAGAAGCGGTGCTTCGCAGAGCGCAGGATGATCTGGTTCCGCTTATGGCCCGCAATTCGTTTTGCGGGGGCGATCTGGTTGTCGACTTTGATAAAAATATCTTTCTGAAAGCGGGCCAGCCGGTGAACCTGACGCCGATTGAAACCCGGATGCTGGCCGCCATGATGAAATACCCGGGCAAGGTGTTTACCCGCGATGATCTGATCGCCGTGGCTCTGGACAGCGCATTTGACGGCTATGACCGCACAGTGGACAGCCATATCAAGAATTTGCGGCAGAAAATAGAGGATAACCCCAAAGACCCCGTGTACATTCTCACGGTTCACCGCCTGGGGTATAAGTTTGGGGGGGAATAAGCATGCTGCGCAGTCTTCGGGCACAGCTGTCGCTGTCCATTTTACTGATTTTGCTGGTGATGGTCACGCTGATCAGCGCCGCCTCCAACTGGTTCATCAACCGCGAGTTCGAAGAATACATGATACGGCAGGAGAACGAGCGAAGCGTGAGCATTGTCAATGATCTCGGCAATCAATATAATGATCTCACAGGTGGCTGGAATCAGGATTTTCTGCATACCATCGGCATGTATTCTCTGTACGACGGCTATCTCCTGAAAATCTACGGCGCGCGCGGAACGCTTTTGTGGGATGCCGAAAATCACGATATGTCCCTGTGCGGACAGATCATGGGCGAAATTTCAGACCGGATGAAGGACGCGAAAAAATCCGGGGCTTTCGTCACCCGCACCTATCCGATCAGCCGCAATGGGAAACAGGCCGGTTCGGTTTCCATCACCTATTACGGGCCTTACTTTTTTACGGAGAATGATTACCGGTTCATCAAAACCCTGAATGGCATTCTGCTGGTGGTCGGGCTTCTGTCCGCCGCGTTTGCCGTTGTTGCGGGAACCCTGCTGGCGCGCCGCATCGCGCGGCCCATCTCTAAAACGGCCTATATTGCCACGCAGATTTCAGAGGGGAATTACGGGATTCGATTCGAAAGCACGCCCAATACCCGCGAGCTGGAGGAAATGGTAACCGCCATTAACCATCTGGCCCAGGCGCTGTCTGAGCAGGAAAGCCTTCGAAAACGCCTGACCTCCGATGTTGCGCATGAGCTGCGTACGCCGTTGTCGGCGGTCAGCTCTCATTTGGAGGCGATGATCGAAGGAATTTGGGAGGCGACCCCGGAAAGGCTGCAAAGCTGCCAGGAAGAAATCAAGCGGCTGGGGAGCCTGGTAGCCGATTTGCAGCGGCTGGCCAATATTGAGGACGGCAATTTAAAGCTCAGCAAGACCCGGGTAGATTTGCATGAGATCGCGCAGACAGCGGTCCGAAATCTGGAATCCGAAGGCATGAAAAAGCAAATATCCCTTTCTGTCAGCGGCAGCCCGGCTTATGCGGATGCAGACCGGGAGAGGATCATTCAGGTTGCGATGAATCTTCTGTCGAATGCGCTTCGTTACACTCCCCAGAACGGGCAGATTGAAGTGGAGACACTCGAAACAGAGGCGGAAAGTATTCTTCGGGTAAAGGACAACGGAATCGGTATTCCGGAACAGGAGCTGCCGTACATTTTTGAACGCTTTTATCGGACGGATAAATCCCGGAATCGGAAAACCGGGGGAACGGGAATCGGACTGACGATCGCCAAATCCATCGTCGAGTCGCACGGCGGGAAGATCACCGTAGAAAGCACCGTGGGTGAAGGCAGCAGCTTTACGGTTCTGCTGCCCAAAAGGACGTAAAGCTGGGTGGCCGCTGCTGGAACTTTTCAAATTTGATATTGAGCCGGTGATGTAGATGGAAAAATATGAGCGCATTCGTGAACTGCGGGAGGATTCAGACTTAACGCAGGAGAAAGTCGGCAGAGCAATCAATGTCCCTCAACGCAGCTACGCCTACTATGAAAGCGGACAGCGGATGGTTCCGCCGCACGTTTTGTGTGCCCTGGCGGATTTCTACGGTATCAGCGTGGATTACATCCTTGGGCGTACCAACCGGAAAGAAACAAACCGATAACTCAAAAAAACAGCGGTAAGGCAATTTATGCCTTACCGCTGTTTTTTAATACCGATCAGATGCGAACAGATGAAAAAAGCCTTTGTTCCGGCCTGATACAGGCGTATAATAAGATTACGGCTTGATCGAGGTTTCGTCGATCTCTGCCTGTGCTTCGCTGATGACTTCCTCCACGTCCTCTTTCAAATCCTCAGAAAGCCCCTTGTTGTGCTGGAGCCGGATTCCGGGGACAAATGCGACGACGGAGCCTGTTAAAATAAAGAGGATGCCGACCACCATGGGGAACGTGATCGCTTCTTTCAAAATGAGAAAGGCGAAAAGCGGCGCAAGGATCGGCTTGATGTAAAATACAAGCGCGGCTGTCGCGGCCGATGTTTGTTCCATCGCCAAAAAGTAAAAGGTGTACCCAAGCCCGGTAACGAAAATACCGGCGTACAAAAGGCCGGGCAACGTGCCAAGGCCGATTCCGCTGACCAGCGGAACACGGGCAAACAGGCTGAGGCCGGCGGCGTTCAGTCCGTCCGCAACCGGGCCGATGTGCCCGATCCCAATGAGAAGGAGCATTTCGGCGCATCCGAACAAAAAGCTCAGGCAGGTCAGCGTGATTCCTCCGTACCGCCCGCTGCGCGTGCGGCCAATCACATTGTACAGCGCAAAGGTCAGGGCTGCGCCGATGGTGAATAGAATGCCGATAAAATTGGAAGGCGCCAGATGCAGCGGGTCAATAATGACGATCATTCCGATCACGCTGAGAAGGATCGAAATGATGGTGTGTTTATATACCTTTTCCGCCAGCATCAGATAAGCGAACAGAACGGTAAAGACAGAATTGCAGCTGAACAGAACCGCTACCACAGAAGCCTTCGAGTACAAAATACCAAGCTGGAACAGAATCATGCTGACAACGACGCAGATAAACCCGGTAAAAGCGAAGAAGGCAAAATCCGACCGTTGCAGCTTCAGTTTTTTCTCTTTTTTCTCCTTTGCGGCCAGCGGCAGCAGAATCAGCCCGCCGATGAGAAAACGAAGAAAGGTCAGCTGAATCGCGTTCAGCGAAGCGGCGGTCAGCTTCAGTGCAATTTCCATGGAGCTGAACAGAATCGTTGCCAAAAGAATGTAAAGATACCCCTTTTTCAAGCAGAAAAACCTCGAATCTAACTTTGTTCTTTTTGGATCGTCAATACCCCCGCCTGCCCGGGATGGACAATCATGATTTTCATTTCGGCAGGAGGATTAGCCATAGAAAGTAATTTCAGTATAGCATGCTGCAAAAGCAGAGTAAAATATCGATTTCGTATGAATTGATATGTATTTCGTTTCAAAGGGGAGGATATGGATGGATATCCGTCAAATGGAATATTTCCTCACGGTGTGTGAGGAGGGGCAGATCACAAAGGCGGCCCGCCGCCTGAATATGGCGCAGCCGCCGCTGAGCCAGCAGATTCAAAAGCTGGAGGAAGAGGCCGGTACCGCTCTGCTCGAGAGAAACGGCCACCGGATCTTCCCAACGGAGGCGGGGGCGCTTCTGTATGAGCGGGCAAAGCAGGTGCTGGCCCTGGTGCGCACCACGGAAAAGGACCTTTATAACATGGGGGAGGGGCGTCAGGGCACCCTGCGCCTCGGCATGGTGATGTCCTCTTCCGCGTTTGTCCTGCAAAGCTGCCTGCCGGTGTTCCACAGCCGCTATCCGCAGGCCCGGCTGCAATTATGGGAGGGCGATACAAACCGGGTCGCTGGTTTGGTGGATCAGGGCATTGCGGAGATCGGGATCATCCGCACTCCTTTCTCCTTTGAAAATTACAGCTATGCGGATGATGGTTCCGGGAACCGCAGCCCAATGCTGGCCGTTTTTCAGCCGCAATGGATTCCAGATTTGGGGGCTGGGGATCTGCCGCTCAATCTGCTGAAGGGCAAGCCGCTGATTATTCATCGCCGGCACGAACAGAATGTGATAGAGGCGTGTACGGCGCATGGATTTGTGCCGGACCTGTTCTGCCGGTGCGACGATGTGCGCTCTATGCTGACCCTGGCCGCAACCGGTATGGGAGTGTGCCTCATCCCGCAGCCGCGTTTTCATTGGAAGCCGGAAAGCGGGGTGCGCACGGTGCGGGTAGAGGAGCCGCTTTTGATGACGGGCACGGCGGTTATCTGGAGAAAGGATGTTTCTCTTTCGCCGGTCGCAGAGAACTTTATCCGCATTTTCTGCGGCCCTGATGTAGACAAAGGAGAGCCTCCGGAAAATCAACCGGGTGAATAAAAAGAAAGAATAGAAGTCCACCGGCTATTCCGGTGGACTTCTATTGATTTAGGCCCAATTTAAAGATTGGCCCTTCTAAAACCGGACAGGAGGCTCCAGTTTAGTTGTATTATATTGCGTAATCCTCTACCGAATCCATCAGCCCGTGCTCCAGAAGGATTTCTTCCAGCCGGGCCTGTGTCATGGGCTTCGGAATCGTAAACATCGTATTTGCGTCAATTGCCTTGGCAAGGTTGCGATATTCCTGCGCCTGCCGGGATTCCGAGTTGAATTCGATCACGGTTTTGCGGCGGATTTCCGCCCGCTGCACCACGTTGTCGCGGGGAACAAAGTAGATCAGCTGTGTGCCAAGCTCTGCGGCAAAGGCCCGGAGCAAATCCAGCTCGCGATCCACGTTCCGGCTGTTGCAGATGATTCCCCCAAGCCGCACGCCGCCTGTTCTGGCATACCGTGCGATTCCCTTGGAAATATTGTTTGCGGCATACAGCGCCATCATTTCGCCGCTGGCGACGATATAGATTTCCTTTGCCTTTCCTTCCCGGATCGGCATGGCAAACCCGCCGCACACCACATCGCCCAGCACGTCGTAAAAAACGTAGTCAAGCTCTTCCGTATATGCTCCGAGCCGTTCCAGAAGATTGATCGAGGTGATGATTCCGCGTCCGGCACAGCCCACGCCGGGCTCCGGGCCCCCGGATTCCACACACTTGATTCCAAGGTAACCCTCGCGCAGGATATTGGGAAGCTCTATGGAATCCCCTGTTTCGCGCAGGGTATCGAGCACGGTCCTCTGGGCCAGTCCGCCCAAAAGCAGTCTGGTGGAATCGGCCTTGGGGTCGCAGCCTACGACCATCACCTTTTTGCCGCTTTCCGCCAGTCCCGCTGTTAAATTCTGTGTTGTAGTGGATTTGCCGATTCCGCCTTTGCCGTAAATGGCGATCTGTCTGAGTGGCTTTTTGTCTGACATGCTATAATCTCCTTAAATGGTATATTCCGGCTGCGGGGCAGCGCTGGCCAGGTGCAGTTTTTCCAGGATGCTGCCGCGCATTGCCGCAAAATCATGGCTGTTTCTCGGCCTTGGTCTGGGCAGGGGGACTTCCAGTATCTCACTGATTTTTCCGGGCCGGGGTGTCATGATGACAATCCGGTCGCTTAAATAGAGCGCTTCATCTACGTCGTGGGTCACCAGTATTATCGTTGTTTCGTTGTTTTTCCAGAGCTCAAGCAGCTTATCCTGTAAATCCGCTCTTGTAAAAGCGTCCAGCGCGCCCATGGGTTCATCCAGCAGTAAAACAGTCGGGTGATTGATGAGAGCCCGGGCAATAGCCACCCGCTGAGCCATCCCGCCGGAAATCTGATGGGGATACGCCTTTTCAAAGCCGTTTAGCCCGATCAGTTCAATAAACTGCGGTACTTCTTCTTTGCAGGCCTGATATGTGTTTCGGGCCTTTAATCCCGATGCGATGTTTTGTGTTATGGTCAGCCAGGGGAACAGACTCCCCTGCTGAAACACATATCCCCGGTCGGGGCTGGGGCCTGTTATGGGTTCCCCTTTCAATGTGATTTCCCCGGATTCCGGGAAGTCCAGACCGGCAATCAGCCGCAGCAGCGTCGTTTTGCCGCAGCCGGAGGGCCCGATGATGGAAATGAATTCCCCGTGTCGGACCGAAAGATGGATATCCCGAAGGGCTTCCACCGAATTTTCGTCGGTATCCAGGTAAGTCCGGTTGACGGATTCGATCTTAAGCAAAATTTCGCCGCTCATCTCACCACTCCTTTCTGCCACCGCAGAGCACGGCCCTGAATTGCGCCAATCACCTTCATGATCGCCGAAAACAGGATCGCCATCACCAGAATGGCCGCAAAAACCTTATAGTAAGCGGACCATACCTTAGAGGCATTGATGTAATACCCAAGTCCGCCGGGCTGGCCCATCATTTCCGACATGACCAGCGTGGTAAAGGCAAACCCGTTGGCGGTAGAGATGCCGGTGAAAATCTGCGGCATAGCGTGGGGAATCGCCACGTGAAAGACCAGATAGGGCGTTTTTGCGCCCAGAGTACGCGCAACCTCAAAGAGGGTTCTGGGTGTGCTGGCAATTCCCTGTGCCGTTAAAAAGGCCACGGGGAACCACGCGCAGATGACGATCAGAAAAGCGGCCGCTGAAAACGGGGTGGGGAAGAGCGTCAGAGCGAAGGGCATCCAGGCCACAGCCGGAATGACTCCCGTGATTTTCAGGACCGGGAACACCCAGTAATAGACCTTCGGGAACCAGCCGATCAGAATCCCCGTGCCGACCCCAAACGCAACGCCCGATGCGAAGCCTACGGTGAAAAGGCGCAGCGAATACAGCGTGTTCTGAAAAATGAATCCGCCTTCCAATAAGAACGCTTCTATGATCCTGGAGGGCCCGGGGAAAAAGGGCATCGGCAGCCATTGCAGCTTTGTGCCGAGAATATCCCACAGGGCCAGCGCCAATCCACTGGCAAAGCGGAAAGCGACACGGCTTAAAAATTTTTCTTTTCGAGCCGGGTCAAAGAAAGAAAAGACGGAAAGCCCGGCATATAGCAGCACAATCCCTGAAAGTACAATGCGGTAGGCCAGATTGGCCGTCAGTTCCAGGCCGCCGATCCGGTAAATCTTTGTTTCGATTTCGGCAACCTGAGGGAAGAGGACGTTGACCAGTATGGCGGCGACAAATCCGGTAACGGATACTGCGGATTCGAGCAGATATCTGGAATTGGATACAAAAAGGCTGGGGGACTGCCCCGGCTTTGGCCGGGGCAGCGCCGTACCCTTTGAGATCAAAGAAAGGATGCTCACAGAATAACCTCCCAACAGAAGTCCTTTTATGTCCCTGAGGTGACGTCTACCTCTTCAAAAATCTGGTTGGCGAAGGCATCCGGATCGTTTGTTTTCAGGTAGCCGATGTTTTTCAGCTGCTGCACAAAATACAGTACATTTTCTTTTACGCGTTCCGGGTTGGCCTTGCGATTTTCAGTGGACGGATACTCATAGCTGGTGATCAGCTTTTCCGCCAGTTCCTTATCCTCAATAGCAGAATATTTCTTGTCGGAAATAATGTCGACCGCTTCTTTCGGGTTTTTGGAAATCCAGTCCTGCGCCTTTCGAATTGCACGAAGCAGAGCGGATACCTTTTCCGGATCCTCTTTCAGGACTTTGGAAGAGGCGTACAGGAAGCAGCAGTATTTCCCGGCGAAGGTGGGGTCTTTGGACAAATCAAAAATCACGCGGTAATCGCCGCTTTCCTCCGCGATAGAACCCAGCGGATCCCACAGCGCGGCCACATCGACGTCACCCTTCTTTACGGCCTCCAGCTCCAGGTTTCCGTCCGTATACGGGACGAAGGTGACCTCGCCGTCCTCCTGTTTGGCGGAAATCCCCGCCTTTTCCAGCCATACGCTCGCTACCTGATGAGGCGTACCGCCGATTTCGTCAACGGCGATCTTTTTGCCCTTCAGGTCGTTGACGCCGGTGATTTTGGAATCCTTGGGGACGACGAACTTGATGCACCCATTATGCAGGCCGTCTACCACTTTGACCTGAACGCCTTCTTCAATGGAAGGGAAGAACTGGAAATCACCGTTGACCAGCGGGATGGTTCCGTTGTTCAGGCCGATCTTGCGGGTTTCGGTATCTGCGGAAATCAGGGTCACGTCAAAGCCTTCTTCCGCGAAAAAGCCCTTGTCGTATGCAATGTAGATCGGGGCTCCGCAAAGCGCGCCGTCTTTGCCGAGAAGGTCGATTTTCCCGTATTTGTATTCGGTTTTTGCGGCAGGCGTGCCAGAGGCGGCCTGTGACCCCACGGTACTGGTGTTCGGCGAGCACGCCGACGAACTTACGGCGATGGCAAGCGCCAGCGCGGCTGCAGTCAGTCTGGTTTTGTTTTTCATCATTTCTCTTCCTTTCGTTCAATCAAATAGATGGCTAAAGCTAGATGGCTAAAGCTCTTTGAAATGCCTGTTCCAGGTCCGCAATCAGGTCGGCAGGGTCCTCAAGCCCGGCAGAAATCCGGATCAGATTTTCCGGAACATCGGCCGGCAATTTTTCGTGCGGTTCCAGTTCCCCATGCGTTGTCTGGGGGGAGTTCACGATCAGGGACCGTGCGTCCCCGATATTGACATGGTAGTTGAACAGCTTGACAGCGTCGAGAAACGCTTCGCGCTGCGCCTGCGTTCCCTTGAACCCAAAAGCCAGGATTCCGCCGGCGCCCCTGCCAAAATCGCGTTCATACAGCGCGTGATAAGGGCTGGATTTCAATGCGGGATACCGTACCCACTCCACGGCCTCGTGCGATGACAGGTATTCGGCCAGCGTGTGCGCCGTATGAGATTGCTTCCCCAGCCGCTCCGACAGAGTTTCCAGCCCAATGATGGCCAGATAAGCGTCGAAGGGGGAGAGCGCAGCGCCAAAATAGTTGAGGTAATTCAGGCGGATGCGCGATGTAAAGGGAGAGGCCGGGAACACATCCAGATAGCTGCGCGGGGTACCGCTTTGATCGCGCAGGGTATAGTATTTTTCTGAAAACTGAGGGAATTTTTCCGATGAAAAATCAAAATGACCGCTTTCCAAAACCAGTCCGGCGATCAGGTTGCCGTGGCCGCTCAGACCTTTGGTGGCGGAGTAAATCACAATGTCCGCGCCGTGGGCAATGGGATTGTAAAGATAAGGCGTCGCCACCGTGTTGTCGACGACCAGCGGAATGCCGTGCTCGTGCGCAACCTTCGCGATTGCGTCCACATCCAGCAGCACCGCACTGGGGTTGCTGATGCTTTCAATGTAGATGGCTTTGGTATCGGGCGTGATTTCCTCTGCCAGCCGTTCGGGCTGCTCAATATTTTTGGCTTGGTCGAAATAAATCGCCAGTTTGGGATAAATCTTTTTAAAGCTGTCGGCGCTTCCGCCATATAAGAAAGGGGAGGTCAAAATCCTTCCGCCGCCCTCCGCCAGATTCAGCAGAGTATAGCTGATGGCTGCCATTCCCGAACCAACGCCTATGGCCGCGGCGGCCCCGTCAAGAATCCGCACCCGCTCTTCCAGAACCGTTACGGTCGGGTTGCCGATGCGGGTATACAGGTAACCCGCATCCTGAAAGCTGAACAGGCCTTTGGCGTTCTCCACATCCCGAAATTCATAGGCTGTGGTTTGGTAAATCGGGGGTGAAACGGCGTAATGATGCTCCTTGGGATCATACCCCGCCCGAACTTTCAGGGTATCGAATAAGTGCGTTTTGGGCACTGTGTCATTTGACATGTCAAGTCTCCTTTCGGTTTTAAAAAACGGCTACAATCCGGAAGCTCACAGTCACACATCATATAACACCACCCCCTTATGATTCGAATTTCGCCCGGTTTCCCGCAAGGGCCTTACCCGTGAGAAAAAGTGTTTTGCTGTACCACCGGACGAGTGTAGATTTGCCGGGCAAAATCCTCTCCTCCGGGGATTCCGACCGCGTCGGCCCGGCAGCGCTGGCAGTGCCGGAACACATCGATATATGCTTCCGCCTCGCAGCGCGCCTGGTTCAGCACGGCGCACCCCGGAACCGAACACCACGAAAGCTCGTGCTGCGGGATCAGCGGAATGATGTTGTAAATCCTCGCGCCCGCTTCGGCGACCGTTTGGGCAACGGCTTCGATGTGATCGGCGTTGATCTCCGGGATCAGCACCGTGTTGACCTTTACGGTAATGCCGGCCTCCGAAACGATTTCGATCCCTTTGAGCTGATTTTCGATCAGGATTTCCGCTGCCTCAACCCCCTCGTAGCGCTTGCCGTGGTAAACGATCCCGCTGCAGATCTGCGCCTGTATTTCCGGATCCAGCGCGTTGACGGTGACGGTGAGGGTGTCGATCCCCACGTCGATGATCTCCTGCGCGTACTCCGGCAGAAGCAGGCCGTTCGTACTCATACATTTGATGATATCGGGGAATTCCTGCTTGATGAGCCGGAAGGTTTCCAGCGCGTACGGCGTCGCCAGCGTATCGCCCGGCCCCGCGATCCCGGCCACTGTAATGTCCGGGCAAAGCTCCACGGCCCGGCGGACCACCTCCACCGCTTCCTGCGGTGTGATGATCATCGACGCCACTCCCGGCCGGATATCCACGTCGTTGATTTTCCGGTCGCAGAAGCGGCAGCAGATATTGCACCCGGGCGATACGGGCAGATGAACGCGGCCTTTATTGACCTTATCGCCAACGGAAAAGCAGGGATGCGTCAGCGTCAGCTCCCGAAATGTTTTTGCCAAAATGTTTCACCCTTTCTGAAACAGGTTTTCTTCGATCACCTTTTCCATAATCGCATCCACAGAGCCGTAGGCTTCAAATACCCGCTTCCCGTGGCTGATCATATACGCGCTGGCCCCCTGGCCGATTTTCAGCACAAAGACCGCGTCACAGTCCGAAAGCGCTTGAAACAGGTGATCAAAGCCGCCTTCGCAGCTTCCCTGGCACAGAGCGTCCGTTTTTCGGGTTTCCACCCGCTGATAATCCGAACCGTCCGTTTCGTAAATCTGGAAGATGCGCGCGCTGCCGAAATGCTGGTCGACCTCAAAGCCGTCGGTGCTTGCAAAGGCAATTCGTGTATTCATTCGCGTTCTCCTTACCGATAGGTCGCAAGAACCGTGCCGTAAATGTCTTCAATTACCCGCAGCCCGCCGGAAAAACCGACATAATTGGTCGTCATCACCAGCCGGTACGGGGTGGGAACAGAGGCCGAGAGAAAATCGTAATCCTTTTCCCGTGCCAGCTCCTTATCCCAGCCGCTGCCGATGATCAGGCCCCGGCCGCCGTGATGGAGCGAACGGATAGTATCCTGAACCTTGCCGGCATCCGGCTCGAAGGTAAGCGGAATCACCTTTTTGTCGGAGGTGCTCTGCAGCTCCGCCGCAATCTGTTCCTGAAATCTCTTCGGGGTATTGTCTACCGCAAACTGTTCCTTGGGAACGATGCCGACCTCGTGCAGCAGGAATTTGGAAAGCCCCAGAACATAACCGGCGTCGTGCACGATATGCACATGGTTGGGCAGGCCGTAGCGGAATTCCAGCAGGAAGGTCGCCAGATTATCGATTTCCTCGTAGTAGGCTTCGCGTTCCTGCCGGATGAACTTTTCCGCGGCGTCTAAATCCAGCTCCGCGCCCTGTTCGTTCGCAAAGGCCAGCACCTGGCGCAGAAAGCGCTCCGTTTCATTGGCCCCGATGGGGATGTTGGGGTATTGGGTGAACGGCTGGCCGTACACTTCTTCCAGATGCTCTGCGATCGGCAGGCCGTACCAGGGGGATACCAGAATGTTGAAGTTCGCTTTCGGAATCTGCTGCCATTCGCGAACGCCCCCGGATTCCGGGCCGAACAGCACATGAACCGAAAGGCCGATTCCCTCCAGCAGGCGCTTGTATTCCCGCAGGTTCCCTTTCCAGAACGGGTCCTGATAGGGGAGGGAGGCGAACAGGTTCACGGTGTTCTTTTCGCTGCGGAATGGATTTTCCTCTTCAAAGCGGCTGACATATTGGTCGATGACCGCGTTGACCACCAGACTGTGGGCTTCAAAATTGCTGCACTTGAACCCGGCTGTTTCCACAGAGACGATCGGCTTTCCGTCCTCGCGGAATTCCTCTACCACAGGCTCTATATCGTCGCCCACGATTCCGGCGGTGCAGCCGGTCAGGACGACCTGAAGATCGGTGTCCAGAATCTTGTAGGTGTTGGCGATGTTTTCGCGCAGGCGGTCGGTTCCGCCGAACACCACTTCCTTTTCCGTGAAATTGGTGCAGGGGGAGGTGCTGCCCCCGGCGTACCCGGTAGAGCGTTCGAAGAAGCCCTGGATCATGTTGCCGCAGCCGGGGCCGGAATGCAGGATCGGCACGGCCCGGGGAATCGCGACCACGCTCTGCAGCGCGCCGATGGCGCAGGTGTAGCGCTCCTGTTCGATGATGCCGCTCATTTCGCCGCACCCCCTTTCAAAAAGGTATAGGGCTCCTGATCCAGCCACCATTTGGTGTAGGGATTGATCGCGTGCTGCTTCAGATTTTTCACGAACTCATCATTTTCGATCGTTTCGAGAATCCGTTCGCCATAGCGTACGATTCCCTCGTAGCCCATGCTGAAATGCTCGTCGCCGATCAAAAGGGAGGGGATGCCGAGCTTCGCGCCCCACAGGGTCATGCCGCCGTGGCGGGCGAGAAGAACATCCGGCTGAAGGCGGTTGAGCATATTCACCAGCTCGAATTCCTGCTTGTTGCAGATATTGAAGTTCGGGACGTCCCCGTATTCCTTCACACGGTTTACCAGCAGATCGCTTTCTTCGTTCTCGTTGTCGTAGATCGGGTCATGGTGGAAGATGGCCGCGCCCTTTGCTTTCATTCCAAGCTCGCCGAGAAGGTTGAGCAGCGCGTGGCCGTGGGCCGCACCGGCCGTGACATAAGCGGTTTTTCCGCGCAGCTTTTCCCGCAGCGCTTCGATTTTCGGCAGGTATTCCGCCCGTTTTGCCGCGATCAGGCGTTCGGCCTCATCCTCTTTGTGCAGCAGCTTCCCCAGCGCGCGGAACCAGCGGTCTGTCTGCGCGATGCCGTAGGGCGGCGCGGCATTGATTTCGGGAACGCCGAATTCCTGCTCGAGGGCGGCGCCGAGGTAAGAGCCGAGGGTGGGGCAGATCTGAACGCTGGCGGCGGCCTCCGAAGAGCGGCGCAGATTTTCAATGGTGGAGTAGGGGGTAATGTAATTGGGCTTTGCCCCGAATGCCTCGAACCAGTCGCCGAACACATCCGAGCCCCAGAAGTTGATCACGTTGATCATATCGCTCCGGCGCTCGCGGGCTGGCTGAATCAGCTTTCTCGCGATGGCATGGTAGCTGGCGTCAAAGCCCGTCGTCCAGACCTTGGAGCGAAAGCCCTCGCAGAAAATGGCAATGACGGGAACGCCCAGCTCCTCTTCTGCTTCGCCGCACACGCTTTCCACATCGTCGCCGATGATCCCGGCCGCGCAGGTGGTCAGCACGAATACGGCGTTCGGGTGCGTGCGTTCATACACCTCGTGGATTCCCTTCGTGAGCTTCTGTGCGCCGCCGTATACGGTGTCGGTCTCCTGTAAATTGGTGGAGAATATCTTTCGCTGTGTCGGATGCTCCACCCCCCGCAGGGGGGAGTTGACCCGGTAGGTAAACGCGAATTCATGGAAGCAGGAGGAGCAGCCGACCGGCCCGTGGCTGATCACGGCGGCGTCCTGCACCAAAATTACCATACACGCTGCCTGTGAGGTAGAGCAGCCAAGGCACTGGGAGAAGGAACGGCTTTTGTCCTTTAGTCCGCAGCGCGAACAGTTTACCAGTTCTTCTGCGCCGCCCTGAAAGCCCGTGATGGAGCCAAGGCGTATTTCCCGGATGGAAACCTCCGGTATTTGCAAATTAATTTTACTCATGGTATTCCTCCTGATGAAGTGGTGGGTCATTCCGATGCGGCAAAGGCGGCCAGCCGCTCGCCGCTGAGCCGGAATACCCGGCGGTCATCCAGTACCTGTGCGCCGAGCCCTTTGTAAAAGCCCGCCGCCGCAAGATTCCAGTCCAGGCACAGCCAGTCGAGACGCTCGCAGCTATTTTTGACCGCGATTTGAGACAGGTATTGAAGCATGGCCCTGCCGATGCCCTGCCCGCGAAATTCTTCTTTGACATATAGATCATCCAAAAACAGATTTGCTTTCCCAAGAAAGGTGGAATAGTTGTAGAAATACAGCGCGAATGCGGCGGGCTGATGATCGATCCACCCGATGATGACCTCTGCCTGCTGCCTCTCAAAGATGGAATGGCGAAGATCCTCTGCGGTCGCTGTGATCTGGTCCTCCATATTTTCATAAACGGCCAGCTCCCGGATGAACGAGAGAATGAGCTCCGCATCTTTTTCCTGTGCGGGCCGGATCGAAAGTCGATTTGTGCTGCTGTCCATGGAATCAGTCCTGAAAGACGCTGTCGAACGCCTGCTGCAGGTCTTCGATCAAATCCTTCGGGCTTTCCAGCCCAAGGGACAGGCGGATGGTGGAAACCTCAAGCCCGACGAGTAACCGTTGTTCCTCGGTCAGCTCTACGTGGGTGGTCTGCGCGGGATTGATGATCAGCGAGCGGGCGTCACCGATATTGGCCTGGTAGCCGAACACCTTCACAGAGGCCAGAAAGGCTCTTTTCTGTTCTTCCGTGCCGCGAAAACCGAAGGATAAAATAGAACCCGCCCCCTTTGGGAAATAACGGTCGGCCAAAGCGCGGTATTTGCTGCCCTGGGCGTACGGGTAGCGCACCCACAGGACATGCTCGTTCTGTTCCAGATATTCCAGAACCGCAAGCGTGTTTGAAACCTGCTTTGCCACCCGTTCCGAGAGGGTCTCCAGACCGATCAGCACCAGATACGCGTCAAAGGGGCTCAAGGCCGCGCCGAGATAATTCAGGTGGATTGCCCGAAGCCTGCCGGTAAAGGGATTTTGCGGGAAAACCTGCAGAATGCTGCGCGGCTCGTCGTGCTCATCGCGTAAAAACCACAGCGGCTTTTCAAAGTGAGGGTAATTTCCGTTGCCGTAATCGAATGTTCCGCTTTCCAGCACCAGGCCGGCAATGACATTCCCGTGGCCGGAGAGCGCCTTGGTGGCCGAGTAAACCACAATATCCGCGCCGTGTTCAAACGGGTTAAAAAGGTACGGAGTCGCCACGGTGTTGTCAACGATCAGCAGAATTCCGTAGGCATGGGCGATGCGGGCAATCGCCTCAAAATCCGGGATGGTCGCGAAGGGATTCGTCAGGCTCTCAATCAAAATCGCCTTGGTGTCGGGGGCCAGCTTTTCCTCAAATTCCTCTATGCGGTCGGGATTTTCCACAAAATCGATCTTGACGCCGAGTTCTGGGAACAAGTGCCCCAAACTGTCCACAGTTCCCCCGTACAGGCGGGCGGTGGTCAGAATCCTTCCGCCCTTCCCGGCGGCACTGAGCAGTGCATAGGAAACTGCGGCCATACCTGATGCAAGCGCGATCGCGTCCGATACGCCGTGCAGCGCGGCGGCGCGCTTTTCCAGAACGTCGACAGTCGGATTGGAAAGCCTTGTGTAAATGGGGTCGCTTTCCGAAAAAGAAAACAGACGATCGGCGCGGTAGCTGTCCCCCAGCGCAAACGCCGTGGTCTGGTAGATCGGTACGGATACGGCATAGTTGTGTTCGGACGCACGGTACCCCGCCTGCACTTTCAAAGTATCGAAATCATAGCTCATTTTTGCTCCCCCTTCTTCGGGTGTTCAGTTCATTTCCTGTTTATTCAGACAATTCCCCGGGGCTCATGACGAGTATCCGGTGATGTATCGTTAGCGGTGAATGGCGGATGCTGAAACGGAAAGGAGCGTCTATTCGCCGAAAATGTGCTTGCTGAAATATCGTTCGCCCCTGTCGGGGAGGATGACGACGACCGTTCCGGAAGAAACGGTTTTTGTCAGCTTGTTCACAGCGGCCAGCGCGGCCCCGGACGATGAGCCTGCAAAGATGCCTTCTTTCTTCGCGGCGATTCTCACCTGTTCAAAGGCTTCCGCATCGCTGACCTTGATGACCTGATCAACAAGACTCATATCCATTGTGTCGGCGATAAAGTCGTTCCCAATGCCCTCAATTTCATAGCTGGAGTGCTCCCCGCCCCCGATGGTGGAGCCGATCGGGTCGGCCAGAACGCCCTTGATCGCCGGATTTTGCTCTTTTAAATACCGCAGAACACCGGTGTAGGTGCCGCCGCTTCCGGCGCCGGCCACCACATAATCGATTTTGCCGTCAAGGTCGCGGTAAATCTCCGGCCCGGTCGTTTCGTAGTGGGCCTGCGGGTTGCTTTGGTTCTTGAACTGCTCCAGAGAGACGGAGTTGGCGATCTCTGTGCGCAGCTCCTCTGCTTTTCTGGCTGCGCCCAGCATTCCTTCCTCCGTTGAGGTGTGAATGATTTCGGCGCCCAGCGCTTTCATCAGCGTCTGTTTTTCCTGAGAGAATTTCTGCGGCACCACAAAGATCAGCCGGTAGCCGCGGTTTAAGGCTGCAAAGGCAATTCCAAGCCCGGTGTTGCCTGCGGTGGCTTCAATAATGGTGCTGCCGGGCTTTAAAATGCCGCGGCTTTCGGCGTCCGCAATCATCGATCTGCCGATTCGGTCTTTGACGCTGCCCGCCGGGTTATACAGCTCCAGCTTGGCATAGACGTTCAGCTGCTCCGGGAACCCAAGCTGCGAAAGCCGTACGAGCGGCGTGTTCCCGATCAGCTCCTGCATGGAGGGGTACAAACTCATACTTTTGCCCCCTCCATCGACATTCGCAGGTCTTGTATCAAATCGCGCAGATTCTCAATGCCCACCGAAAGGCGGATCAGCCCGTCGGTGATCCCGACCTTCTGGCGAATCTCTCTGGGGATGGAGGCGTGGGTCATGCTGGCTGGGTGGCACACCAGCGATTCTACTCCGCCAAGGCTTTCCGCCAGGGCGATCAGGCGCAGATTTTGAAAAAACCTGCGGATATCATAGCCCTCGTTCAGCTCAAAAGAGATCATGGCGCCGCCGTTTTTGGCTTGCCGGCCATTGATTTCAAAACCCTGCGCGTCGGGCAGGCCGGGGTAGTACACGGTCTTTACCGCCTCGTGATCACGCAGCAGCCTGGCAAGCGCTTCGGCATTCTCCACGTGCCGGTCCATCCGCACACCGAGGGTCTTGATGCTGCGGATCAGCAGATAAGAATCAAACGGCTGTAAAATTCCGCCGGTGGCATTCTGAATAAAATGAAGCCGCTCGGCCAGCTCCTTTGTTTTTACGACCGCCAGCCCGGCGATCACATCGCTGTGGCCGCCCAGATATTTGGTGGCCGAGTGCAGAACAATGTCTGCACCCAGCTCCAGGGGCCGCTGAAGATAAGGGGTCATGAAGGTGTTATCCACAATCAGAAGAGCGTCGTGGCGGTGCGCGATCTCGGCGGCCGCCGCAAGGTCGGTCACCGTCAGCAGCGGGTTTGCCGGGCTTTCGACCAGCACAGCCTTTACATCCGGCGTGATGGCGGCTTCCAATGCCTTTAGATCGGTGGTGTCCGCGATGGTATATGCAAAACCGAAGTGCCGGAAGATCTGATCCAGAACACGGAAGGTTCCGCCGTATACGTTGCTGGAAATCACGATCCTGTCGCCGCTCTGGAACAGGCTGAGTGCGGCGGTGATCGCCGCCATGCCGGACGCAAAGGCAAAACCGGCTTCACCGCCCTCTAACTCGGCGATCAGCGCCTCCAGGGCCTCGCGGGTCGGGTTCCCGGTTCGGGAATACTCGTACCCGCGGTGCTTTCCCAGCTCATCCTGCATGAAGGTTGAGGTCTGGTAGATCGGCGTGCTGACCGCGCCGGTGCGTTCATCACCGTAAATGCCGCCATGAATCAGTGCGGACTCGATAAATTCATAATGTTTCAAGTGACAATCCCTCCCAGTGTGAAAATGGTTCGACGGTAAGCTTGCATAAAATGGCGGAACAGATTTTCTGTTTTGGACTGACCGGCAGCAGGGGATTAGGAACCCAGTTTGGCCGGAATGACAGCGCCCTTGTAGGTGTCCTCAATGAACTTTCTGGTATCCTCCGACTGCAGCTCTTTTACCAGAGCAGCAATCGCGGGATTGTCTTTATCCTCTTCCCGCACGGCAATGATGTTGGCGTAGGGGCTGTCTCCGCTTTCGCTGAACAGCTTGGTGGAGGTGATCTTCGCTTCCAGCGCCTTGTTGGTATTTGTAATGAAGAAATCGTAGTCGGCTTTGGTGGGGATGATCTGCGCCGAATCCAGCTCTACAATTTTGATCGGGCGCACATAGCTTTGAATGTCCGTTACCGATGCGCTCAGAGAGGTGGCGGTTTTTTCGTTCAGCTTGATAAAGCCGTTCTGCTCTAAAATGAGCAGGGCTCTGTATTCGTTGGTGCCGTCATTCGGGATGGCGACGGTCGCATTCTCCGGAATTTTATCCGTAGAGCTGTATTTGTCGGAATAAGCTGTAATGGGCTCCACGTGAATATCCCCGGCGTTGACCAGATTGAAGCCGTTCGTGTTGTTCCATTCCTCCAGGTACGGTTCATGCTGAAAGTAGTTAAAGTCGATTTCGCCCTTCGCAAGCTTTTCGTTTGTGGTGTTGTCGGCTGCCGTTGCCACCAGATCGATGATGATTCCTTGCTTTGCCAGCTTGGGGGTGACGTATTTGATGATTTCCGAGTGGGGGACAAGGTCGACAATTCCCTTGAGGGTAACGGTCTGCTGCGAGCTGTCGCCGGACGCGGCGGGCGTGGACTGCGCCTGAGAGGAAGAGCCGCCGGCGGTGCCGGCGCACCCGGCCAGCAGGCTGAGGGAGAGGGCCGCCGCGAAAAGGGCAGATGCTGCTTTGATCGATTTCATAATGAATGCTCCTTCTATGTTTTTTTACAGAGATTTCAATAAACGCAGATGAATTTTTTCATTTCTTTTCCCGCCGCAGGAGGGGAAAAGAAACCACATAATTAAGAGCCTATCCATAAATTAAAACAAGGTGTAAAATAGGGACTGGTGAGAGAAGAATGAAAGAGAAGAAATCTTATCAGTCATGGACAATATCGGATGAGTTTTGGGAAGAAATCAAGGATAAGATACCAGTAAAAAAGCGGGACCCGCAGAAAAAGTATAAACACGCACCCGGACAAGGCCGTCCTCCGATACCGCCAAGGAAAGTGCTGGAAGGGATTTTTTACGTATTACGCACAGGATGCCAGTGGAAGGCT
>NZ_AKFU01000042.1:0-59742 GCF_000277625.1 Clostridium sp. MSTE9 | reverse complement strand
ATGTCATTTGAAAACATCTCAAACAATCCCTCTTCCAATCCCCGCGCCCGGCTGTTCCCGCTTTTTGCAAATCTGTATCTACCCTATGCTTTTCCGTACTACATGGATTACAGTCATTACGATTTATGTTTTTTCGTTATGTCAGTGTCGTGCCGCCCTCCAATAAAATAACATCGTGAACCATATCTTCTTTTGTCCGTTCTTTCTGTTCGATCTGATGGATCAAGGCGTTCACGATCGACTGCGAAATTGCAGCGTAATTCTGGCACACCGTCGTCAGCCTGGGGTAAATAAGCTCCGCAATTTCTGTTCCGTCGTAACCAACAATTTTCAGCTCCTGTGGTACGCGAATCCCACGCGACAACGCCGTGTGCAAAACTCTGGCTGCGATGTAATCTTTGGCGAAAACACCGTCAATATCCAAAGCAGCCGAAAAAATCTTTTCTTCCACTTTGGCGTATTCCTCGCGTGAAAACTCCTTCTTTTTTAATTCGAAGGTCGTGCATTTCACACCGTTTTCCTCCATCAGCTTTTGAAACACTCTGTGGCGCTCCTGCGAGTTTATTTTTACTCGGCGGTCACCCATAATCTGCACCACGTTTTTACACCCATTTCCAATCAGCTTTCGTGCAGCCAGCTCCCCGCCCATCCGATGATTGGAGGTAACATTCGGAATCTGACTGCCGAGCTTCATGTCGATCGATACAATTGGAAGCGACACTTTCTGATACTCGGCGGTATCCAGCGCATAGCTCCCGATAATGATGCCGTCTACCTTGTTCTGGCGCAGCATCGCCAGGCATTCCCGTTCTTTGTTTGCCTTTTCAACCGTATTGCACAGCATCATTTTGTAGCCCCGGTCGTTCAGCTCCATCTCGATATATTTGGCCAGACGCGCAAAAAAGGGACGGCTGATGTCCGGTATGAGCAGCCCGATCATAAAGGTTCTTTGCAGATATAGATTTCGCGCAATCTGATTCGGACAATAATTCAGCTCTTCGATGGCCTGATTCACTCGTTGGTACATCTCCTGCGATATGTATCCGCGTTTATTGAGCACACGGGAAACCGTTGTTACCGATACGCCGGCCTTTTCAGCCACATCTTTAATCCCTGCCATAACGAACCTCAAGTCTCCTTTATCGTTGTCTTCCTCTTGCATGCAAGTTATTCAACCATACTATAATTCAGAACAGATAAACATGTCAACCGGTTGTCAATCAAATTTACACAAAAATACACTTGAAAAACATATCTCGTACTATTTTATCACTAAAAATGTGTTTGAGATTCCAAATAAGATTAAATATTGATTTGCCGCGGAAAAGCTCAATGGATTTCATCCTCATTGTCATTGCCGCTATTTACATCAACTGCAGCCTTTGCTGTAAAAAAAGAAGCCCCGAAAAGCATTTGAATACTTTTCGGGGCTTCTTATCTATTTTCAGGGGAACATCCTCCGGAATGAAAAAGTTTGATCTTCTGACCCACGATTTTTTCTATCTGTGGCCATTAGAACCGGTCAGAAATTTTCACCTGCAGGCCAACGGGACAATGCTGTCGGGAAAACCTGTTTCGATGCTTTGATACAGCTCCTGTATTCTCGCATCGGTGCATTCCTCAAAATCGCGAAGCGGGAATTCGAGCTTCATGGCCTCGTACTTGCTGATGCAGTATTTGCGAAACGGCAGCAACTCAAGCCGCTCCAGATTTGGATACCGGACGGCCAGCTCCGCGATTTTCAGAATATGCGCTTCTCCGTCGGTAAGGCCCGGAACCACCACATGCCGAATCCATAGCGGAACCCCCAGCTCTTCCGTCTGCTGTAAAAACCGCAGAACCATATCCATATTTCCCCGGGCATAGCGAAGATAATCCACATCTTTGGAGAATTTGAGGTCGCATAAAACGAGATCGGTGTGGAGCAGTACTGTCCGGGCTCCCTCCGGGTCGCCGATTCCAGCGGTATCCAGTGCCGTGTGGATTCCCTCGCGGTGCAGCCGGCGGAACAGCTCTGCAACAAATCCCCACTGCAGCAACGGTTCCCCGCCCGAAACAGTCACCCCGCTGGATGCTGTCAAATATGTTTTGTATCGCAGCACCTTCTGCACCACTTCATCGACCGTGTATTCCGTGCCGCCGGTCAGGCTCCAGGTGTCTGGATTATGGCAATAGGCACAGCGAAGGGTACACCCCTGCAAAAAAATCACAAAGCGGAGGCCGGGGCCATCTACCGCGCCCAGACTTTGAAAGGAATGAATCCGCCCTGTCATTACATCGCCTCGTGAAAGGTACGAGAAATCACTTCGCGCTGCTGCTCCCGGGAAAGCTTGTGGAAATTCACGGCATAGCCGGAAACTCGGATGGTCAGGTTCGGGTATTGCTCAGGATGCTCATAGGCATCCATCAATGTTTCGCGGTTTAATACATTGACATTGATATGATGCGCCTTCTGCAGGAAGTAGCCGTTCAGAATCGCGACCAGATTCCCGTGGCGCTCCTCATCGCTGTGACCCAGCGCCTGCGGGATGATTGAAAACGTGTTGGAAATTCCATCCTTGCAGATGTCGTAAGAAAGCTTTGCGACCGAGTTCAGGGATGCGAGCGCGCCGTTTTTTTCACGGTTGTGCATGGGGTTCGCGCCGGGGGCAAAGGGCTCGCCGGCTTTTCGCCCGTCCGGCGTTGCCCCGGTCTTTTTGCCGTATACCACGTTGGAGGTAATGGTCAGAATCGAAAGCGTGTGCTCGGCATTTCGGTAGGTCGGGTTCTTCTGAAGCGCCTCAAAGAACAGCCGCACCTGCTCCTGCGCGATGGAATCGACGCGGTCGTCATCATTGCCGTAGGCCGGGTACTCCCCAACGGTTTCAAACTCCCTGATCAGCCCGCTCTCGTCGCGGATACATCTGACCTTCGCGTGCTTGATAGCGGAAAGCGAGTCTGTCAAAACGGAAAGCCCGGCGATCCCGAACGCCATAAAGCGGTGTACATTGGTGTCGTGCAATGCCATCTGCGTTTTTTCATAGGCGTATTTGTCGTGCATGTAATGGATGATATTCATCGCGCTGACATAGGTTTTCGCCAGCCAGTCGCGGTAAAAGGCCATGCTCTGCACAACCGTTTCGTAATCAAGGTATTCCCCTTCATACGGTGCTCTGGCCGGTGCGATTTGATTCCCGCTCTTCTCGTCGCGTCCTCCGTTCAGGCTCATAAGCAGCAGCTTTGCCAGATTTGCCCGCGCGCCGAAGAACTGCATGTCCTTCCCCAGCCGCATTGCCGATACACAGCAGGCAATGCCATAGTCGTCGCCAAACTTCGGGCGCATAATGTCGTCGTTCTCATATTGGATAGCATCTGTTTCGCAGGAAACCTTTGCGGCAAAGCGCTTGAACGCTTCCGGCAGACGGTCGGACCACAAAACGGTCAGGTTCGGTTCGGCCGACGAGCCGAGATTATACAGCGTGTGGAGGATGCGGAACGAGCTTTTGGTCACCAGCGTGCGGCCGTCCTCCCCCATGCCGCCGACCGACTCCGTGATCCACATTGGGTCGCCCGCAAACAGCTCGTTGTAATCCGGTGTACGCAGATGGCGCGCCATGCGCAGCTTCATCACAAAATCATCAAAGATTTCCTGCACCTGCTGCTCCGTGAGAAGGCCATTTGCGAGGTCGCGTTCAAAATAAATATCGAGAAACGTGCTGACGCGCCCAAGGCTCATCGCCGCACCATTCTGCTCTTTGATAGAGCCGAGATAACCGAAATACAGCCACTGAACCGCTTCTCTGGCGTTTTCGGCTGGCCTTGAAAGATCGAAGCCGTACAGGGCCGCCATGTCTTTTAAGTACCCCAGGAACGTGATCTGCTGGTACAGCTCCTCGAGCTGGCGGATATGGTCGGCGTCCATCACACCCTCGCCGATTTTGGCTTTGTCCTTTTTCTTCTCCTCGATGAGCCGATCGACACCGTAGAGCGCGACTCTGCGGTAATCGCCGATGATGCGCCCTCTTCCATACGCGTCGGGCAAGCCGGTAATGATGCCGCAGTGCCGGGCCGCGCGAATCTCATCGGTGTAGGCGCGAAAAACGCCCTCGTTATGAGTGGTTCTGTACTGAAATTCCTTTTCCACCTCCGGAGAAAGCTGGTACCCGTAGGCCTCGCACGCCTTGCGCGTCATGTTCAGGCCGCCGAAGGGATTGACGCCCCGCCGCAGCGGGCGGTCGGTTTGCAGACCCACGATGATCTCCTGCTCCTTGTCCAGATAGCCGGGCTTGTAGCTGGTGAGCGAGGTAACGGTTCGCGTATCGATGTCGAGAACGCCGCCGAATTCCCGCTCCATCTCCAGCAGGTGATCCAGCTTTTTCATCAGTGCGTTTGTGCGGTCTGTGGCCGGAGCCAGGAATTCCGCTCCGCCCTCATAAGGCGTATAGTTCGTTTGAATAAAGTTCCGGACATCGATCTCCCTTTCCCAGTTTCCGCCGTGAAACCCCTGCCATGCCTGTTTCTTCATAAGCTCTCCTTTTGTTTCAAGGCATCCCGGCTTTTCCCCCGCCATTTTCAAAACAAAAAAGGGCGGCATTTGGTAAAAACCAAAATGCTGCCCAGACGGTCGGCTGAAGATACAGCTTTTATTCCCCTGTGGTGTCATCTCCACATTACCCGTCAGTCATAAAAGCCTGTTCAATTGTGATTTTATTATAAAAGACTCAGACTGCATCTGTCAACAGAAAGAAAATATTTTGCGGGATGCACAAAGGATTTCAAAAAAGCACTCTCTGCTTTTTCTGTTTTTTACAGGGGAATGAAATTGAGAAGACGGACAAAAGGCAGAATCGACCTCGCTTTTGGCCGCCCATAAATCTTACCTATAGGATTACCCTATATCTACAAATAAATTAAATGAGTTACCCTATGTACGCTTTTTGATGGTACTATAATAACAACACAAAAGAAAGGCGTGTAATCATATATGAAAACATCGGTTATTGGTTACCCCAGGGTCGGAACTTTAAGGGAACTCAAATTTGCAACCGAAAAATACTTTAAGCAGGCAATAGCGGCAGAAGATTTATTTGCGGCAGCGGCAGAGCTGCGCAAAGCACATTGGCAAAAGCAATTCGAAAACGCGATAGATTATATTTCCAGCAATGACTTTTCATTTTATGACACGATGCTGGATACGGCTGTGCTCCTGAATGCCGTTCCCGAGCGCTACCGTGCCCTAGGGCTTTCGCCCCTCGACGAGTATTTCGCAATGGCCAGAGGCTACCAGGGGAAAAACGGGGACGTGAAAGCGCTCGCGATGAAAAAATGGTTCAACACAAACTATCATTATCTGGTTCCGGAAATAGACGAGGATACCGAGATCAAGCTCGCCGGAACAAAACCGTTCGACGAGTATGCCGAGGCCAAAAAAGCAGGGGTAGAAACGAAGCCCGCCATCATCGGGGCGTTCACTTTCCTGAAACTCGCGCGCTGCACAGGCACAAAGAAGCCCGAGGATTACCTTGACAGCATTGCGGGCGCTTACGGCAAAATACTGAACCGTTTCAACTCACTTGGAACCGCCTGGGTACAATTTGACGAGCCGTATCTGGTGACGGACCTGTCCGCCGAGGATCGGGCGCTGTTCCTCTCGCTGTACCGCAGAATCCTCTCCGCCAAGGGCCAAGTCAAGGTGCTTTTGCAGACTTATTTCGGCGATATCAGAGACTGCTACGGTGACGCTGCCTCTCTTGCATTTGACGGAATCGGTCTGGATTTGATCGAAGGAAAAAAGTCTTTGGAGCTGGTGGAGACAAACGGGTTCCCGAAAGACAAAATCCTCTTTGCCGGCATTGTCAACGGCAAGAACATCTGGAAAAACAACTATGCGCAAACGTACGAGATCATCGGCAAACTGCAAAAACACTGCGGGGAAATCGTGCTGTCCACCTCCTGCTCTTTGCTGCATGTTCCCTATACGCTGCGGAATGAAACGAAGCTGTCGGAAGAGCATCGAAATTACTTTGCATTTGCGGAAGAAAAGCTGGCCGAACTGCGCGGGCTGAAAGCGATCCTTTCCGATAAGGCTCCCGAAACCCACGCCGAATACCTGGAAAACAAAAGCCTGTTTGCTGGGGACAGGACGGCCGCCAACCCGACCGTTCAGAATAAAGTTCACGCACTGTCCGAACAGGATTTTATCAGAGAGCCTTCTTTTTACGAGCGTGAAAAAATCCAAAAAAAAGAATTTGGACTCCCGCTGCTCCCGACGACCACCATTGGCTCTTTTCCGCAGACGGCGGAAGTAAAGGCCAACCGAACCAACCTGAAAAGCGGTAAAATTTCGCTGGAGCAGTACCGGACCTTCAACCGGGAGAAAATCGCCGAATGCGTCGCCCTGCAGGAGAAAATCGGGCTGGATGTTCTGGTTCACGGCGAATTTGAGCGCAACGATATGGTTGAGTATTTCGGCGAATGCCTGGACGGCTTTCTCTTCACAGAAAAGGCTTGGGTACAATCTTACGGCACACGGTGCGTCAAGCCGCCGATCATCTGGGGGGATGTTTCCCGCGGAAAGCCGATCACGGTGGAATGGTCGGTCTATGCTCAGTCACTGACCGCAAAGCCGATGAAGGGCATGCTGACAGGCCCCGTAACCATTTTGAACTGGTCGTTCCCGCGCGAGGATATCTCACTCAAGGAATGCGCCTATCAGATTGGCCTCGCGATCCGCGAAGAGGTGCTTGATCTGGAAGCAAACCACATCCGTGTAATTCAGGTAGACGAAGCGGCGCTGCGCGAGAAGCTGCCCTTGCGGAAATCCGACTGGCGGGCGGATTATCTCGACTGGGCGATCCCCGCATTCCGGCTTGTCCACAGCGGCGTAAAGCCGGAAACTCAAATCCACACGCACATGTGCTACAGCGAATTTGCGGATATCATTCGAGACATTGATGCCATGGACGCCGACGCAATCACCTTTGAGGCCTCGCGTTCCGACCTGACCATCCTGAACGTTCTGAAAGAAAACGGCTTTCGCACGGAAGTCGGCCCCGGCGTGTACGATATCCATTCTCCGAGAGTTCCGTCCGTGGACGAAATCAAGGCCGCTCTCCGCAAAATGCTTGGCAGCATCCCCAAAGAGAAGCTGTGGGTAAACCCCGACTGCGGGCTGAAAACGAGAAGCAATACCGAAACCATACCGAGTCTTGAGCATCTGGTTCAGGCAGCAAAGGAAGTACGCGATGAGAACAGCTGATTTATTTAAAAAGAAGCAGGTGTTGTCTTTGGAGGTGTTCCCCCCAAAGCGCACCTCTTCCGAAGATACGATATTCAATACGCTGGAAGAGCTGAAATGGCTGCACCCGGACTTTATCAGCGTCACCTACGGCGCGGGCGGAAGCGCTAACAACAGCAAAACACTTGAGATCGCTTCTTTCATCAAGACGAATTATGCTGTCGAAAGCGTCGCCCACCTGCCGTGCATCAATTTTTCAAAAGAAGAGCTCTTGCTTCTGCTGGATCTCCTGAAAGAACAGGGAATCGAGAATATTCTGGCACTCCGGGGCGACATCAGCCCGGAGCATCCGCCCTGCACGGATTTTTCCCACGCGGACGATCTGATCGCCTTTATCAAGGAACACGCGGATTTTAATATTATCGGCGCCTGCTACCCCGAAGGGCATGTAGAGAGCAAAAGCACGCTGGAGGATATCCATTATTTGAAGCGCAAGGTCGACGCGGGCACCGATCATTTGATCACGCAGCTTTTTCTGGACAACGATTATTTCTATGCGTTCCGTGAACGCACCGCGCTCGCGGGGATCAATGTTCCGATCGAAGCCGGGATCATGCCCGTTGTGAACAAAAAGCAGATTGAGCGAATGGTATCTTTGTGCGGCGTTCAACTGCCGAAAAAATTCGTAAAGATGATGGAACGCTATGAGCATGACCCAATCGCCATGCGGGACGCCGGGATCGCCTACGCGATCAACCAGATTGTGGATTTGCTCGCACAAGGCGTGGACGGCATTCACCTGTACACCATGAACAATCCGTATATTGCGCGTAAAATCTACGAAGCGGTTTTCCGCCTGCTCGCTGCATAAACAAAAAGCTGCACCACAACTGTTGTGGTGCAGCTTTTATTGTACAAGAAAGAAAAGCCACAAACCGGCATCTGCGCTGGATTTGTGGCTTTGTTTATTTTATTCCCACTCTACCCCGTGGGCGTTTATGCTCTGTTTTTCTCCTGTTTTTGGCCGTTTTCATAGGGTTTTCTACCCTGTGTGAGCGGTCAATTTTGTTTTTCCGGATTTTTTAGAATCATTGTAGAATCACCGGGCAGCTCTATCCCCTGCAGCTTGGCAACAACTTCATTCTGCTTGTGCGGCCACAAGTGGGAATAAGTGTTCAGGGTCGTTTCCACCTTCTCATGACCGAGCCGCTCCGCGATCAGCAAGGGAGAGAAGCCCAGTTCAATCAGCAGCGAAGCGTGAGAATGCCGCAGATCATGCAGCCGGATCCGCTTCACACCCGCTACCTTGCAGCCGCGCTTCATTTCATGCTCCAAGAAATACTTGGTGAAGGGAAATATTCTGTTGCCCTCTTGAAGGTCGTACAGCTGCGCCAGATAGGCCCGCAGCTCGTCACAAAGGAAATCCGGTATAGCAATGATCCGGTTGCTTTTCGGCGTCTTGGGCGGCGTTATAATGTCCTCCCCATTCAGTCGGTTATAGGACTTGCTGACCGTCATGGTTCCAGCATCAAGGTCTATATCGGCCTTTGTGAGCGCCATCAGCTCCCCTATTCTCATGCCGGTATAGTAGAGCAGCTGGAACGCCATATAGGAGCGGGGCTTGTCCTTCACGGCTTCACGAAACTGCTTGTATTCTTCCGTTGTCCAGAACTGCATTTCCTCCGCGTTCTTCTTCCCCATGCTGCCGGCCTTATGGCAAGGGTTCTCCCGTAGCCCGTAGTATTTCACCGCGTAATTGAAAAGGGCTGTCAGCTGATTGTTGACCGTCTTTAGGTAGGTAGGAGAATACTTCTTCCCCTCCTGGTGTTCGGCTGACATTAGTTCATTCTGCCATTTGCGCACATCAGGCGGCGTGATCGCATTCATGGGCTTCTCGCCCAGGTACGGCTTTATTTTCAGATTGTAAATGAAGCGCTTGTTGTCGAGCGTAGAAGCCCGGAGCCGGTGGCCCATGTCCTCAAGGTACAAATCCACAAAGGTCGAAAGCTTCATGCTCATGTCGGCCCGCTGGTGCTTGAGAAAATCCCGCTCCCATTCCAAGGCATCCCGCTTCATGGCGAAGCCGCGCTTGTACTTTTTCTTCCGTTCCCCTGTCCAGTCGGTATAGTAGAACTGGCACACCCATTGCCCGGGGGTCTTGGGGTCTTTATTTGCTGGCATGGCTGCACCATCCTTTTTTGGCATCGCAACTTCCTGCAACGGTAAAAATCGCAGTTTCTTGCGAAAATGGATATCTGATTTATTTAAAATTTTCCCAACTTGTTAGGAAAGGCATTGTACCCACTTGTGGGTACGGATGATCGCAAAATATGGGTTTTGCCACTTGTGGCAAAGGTGGGGACAATTGCATTTTTTCGGCAGAATCATCTACAAAGGATTTTGGCCTGCTAACCGAAGATTCTTCGCTTAGCGTTTTTGTGTATTGGTTCACCGCCCCTTTTTTAGTTTCCGGGTACAGCACTTCGTAAATCTCCTTTTTTCTCAAAAGCTGCTCGCCCTCGTCAATGTGGTTCAAGCTGTGGCGGACTAACTTTATTTTGTTCAATAAATGCGAGCAAGTCATATTTGCTTATCCGCCAGAGCTTGCCAACTTTAAAGGCGGGGATCTTCCCTCTTTGAGCCCACTTTTTGAGGCACTCAACGCTTACACCCAACAATACGGCAACATAAGGCAAGTCAATAATAACCGGTACATCTTCCCACCGATATACATATTTTGTTCTCACCATGAGTACCTCCTTAATTTATCTCACATTCCTAACCCATTTCGATACCAAGCATAAAACCTTACGGTAGGTATTTTGTAAGCCTTGTTTACGGCCCCCATCTTATGCCATGTCATGCCGAACGACACGGAATCGTTATCCAAGTAAGCGCGTAGGCCCTCGGGAGAAATTTTCATAAATCTCGCAACTTCTGGCAAAGGAATGATATCCGGGTATCGCTCCGCGAGGCTATTCAGTTCAATAATTTTTTGTCTTAAGCTTTCCGGAATTGGAATTTTCATAGTATAGCCTCCTCAATTTTGAGGATACCCCTCCCTTCCTCTACTCGCTCTCTGGCGGGGTTTTGTCCTTTTGGTAGTCTGGTATCTTGGCTAAGTCTTGAACTTGCTGGATAGCCCTATCCTTGCCCTCAATATTCAGCTTATCGTATGAATCAAGAAGAACTGCTTTCATAGCTTCCTCAAGTTCGCTTAGTTTGGTTTTATGCTCTTTTAATGAAGTGAGCATTTCATTGGCCATCTGCCCAAGCTTATCAACCGCAGCGGTTCCTGTCATTAACCAGTACGGTTCAACCCCTAAAGCCAAACCTATTCTTTCTAACGTTTCATATTTTGGGGTAACTGTTCCTGATTCATATTTTCTAATCGCGGAATCTGCCATGCCGCATCTTTCTGCAATCTCTTTTTGTGTCAGGCCTTTTTGGGTTCGGGTTTCTCGAATTCTCTGTCCTATCTCGTTGCCCATGCACATCACCTCATAATTATTTTACCACAGAGGTATATAAAATAACAGACCAAAATAAATCTTTTTTCACTATTGACAGACCATTTTATATCTGATATTATAGTGATAGACCAATATTGGTCTCGAAAGGAAGTGAACTACTTTGAAAGCAAGCAAGTTGAAACTTGAGCTGGCTATGGCACGAGCATGTATGAATTCAGACGATCTGACCAAAGCTGCGAACCTGCCTCGACCTACTCTGAATAATGTCATAACCGGGCGCAACATTCGACCCGCAACCATTGGCAAGGTTGCCCGCGCCCTTGGTGTAGATGTAGCCGATCTGATTGAAAGCGAGGTGTGAATATGAAACAGTATTATATTGGCGCTCCAGAAGCCGCACGCATCCTTGAGCTATCCGAGGGCAAAACATACGAAATCTTCCGGGAGTTGAACCAAGAGCTGAAAGCACAGGGCTACATAACCGTTTCTGGACGTGTTCCCCGGGCGTTTTTTAACAAGAAGTTCTTTGGCGGTTTGGAAGAAGTGGCGGGGTGACGCCGTGGCAGAGAAAAAGAGTTTTGTTCTTTATACTGATAGCCGCCCACAATGGGAAAAACTGACCGATGAACAGGCTGGCAGGGTAATAAAAGCAGCCTTTACCTATTCTGATATTGGGGAAGCACCTAATTTTGAGGCCTTCCCCATGGAAGATTTAATGTTCTCTGTATTGAAAGCTCAACTAGATCGAGATGCCACAAAGTGGGAGGTTTCCAAAAAAGCCAGATCAGAGGCCGGGAAGAAAGGTGCCGAAGCCCGGTGGAACAAAGACGAATAAATAGCAATGCCATCTTCTGCTATGGCTTAGTATAGCAATGCCATGTTTTGTTATATGGCAGCATGGCAAAAATGGCTGTAAGTGTAAGTGTAAGTGTTAATGTCAGTGTTAGTGTAAATGTTTTTTAAAAGGTAATAAGGGAGTGCGCTTCCAGCGCCCCCTGCTCGTGTCATTGACAGTCAAGGACTTGTCTTTTTCAGCTTGAAAGGAGGTGAAACCTATGCAGTTTAATTTCGATGTATTCAGCGCCTTAGCTACCAAGGCATATCAGGCAGCAGACAGCCCTTCCTATTCTCTGGGGGAAGTTATTTCCGTATTTGAATATTATTTCAGGAAGTATGAAGAAACATTCGGAAAACCCCACCCCCATATCCGACAAGAGCAGATTCAGCGCATGATTGAGGATATGCCCTTTGTTACTGGCGAATATGGAAACCCCATAGACATTGAGCCGGAGGACTACTTCCCCATGATTGACCGGCACTTTCAAACGCAGTACCGCTGTGACTACAATATCAATCACTTTTTCAGCGGAGATATTCGGTTATATCGGTATTATGAAATGATGTAAGGAGGGTTATATGAATCAGTTGGTTTTTGTTCAATCCCAAAGCATGAAAGAAATGCCTTTCACCACCAGCGAAACGATAGCAGAGTATGCAGGAATCAAACATCACGCCATCCAGCAGATGATCGCGAAACATGAAGCAAGTCTGAAATCTTTCGGACTGGTCGCATTTGAAATGCGCGCAGTGAAAAAGAGCCGAGGCGTAAAGTATGAAAAACTTTACCACCTCAACGAACAGCAAGCCACTCTGCTTATTACATTTTTGCAGAACACCGAGCAGGTGATCCGGTTCAAAACCGAATTGGTTCGGCAGTTCTACCAGATGCGTACCCAGCTTCAGGAACGACAAATTGCCAAGGCAGACCGCAAAGCGCCCCACCGCAGCCTGACGGACGCAATTCAAAGCCTCCCCCAGCACAGCAAATGGGACTATAAGATGTATATGGATTTGGTTTATAAGACGGTGCTCGGCAAAACCGCAGCACAGATCCGCAAAGAGCGCGGAGCAGAAAAGAAAACGCCCGCCTCCGATTACATGACAGCGGAGGAAACCCAAGCAATTGCCCGGCTGGAGGATCAAGTAGCGGCGTTGATCGATCTGGGTATGGACTACCAGCAGATCAAAGCCTTGCTGCTCAGCCGGCAGGCGATGAAGAATACTGCTTAACACAAAGGAGGAAAAATCATGTCAAAAGGCAAAAAAAAGAGCGCCCCAACGGCGGCAACCGTTCAGAGCGCAAACCTTATTCAACAGAATCAGAATAACACAACCGAAGAAGAAGCGCAAGAGGTAAAATGTGTCCAGGATAAAATTTGGAATTGTTTTAATGATATTGTTCCAAATATCTACATGGCGGAAAGGCTTCTACAATCTTTTAGAGAACAGTATTTTAGCATGAGTGTAGAAGCTTTTGAAGAAAACGAAACCACTAAAAGAAATTTTGTTTGGTCTTTTGAATACATGCAAGCTCAACTTTGGTCTTTGGGAAATATTCTGTTCGACATACGGCTAAAATGCGAGTTTGTTGACGGAAATAAAGACGAGCGAATAATAGCCGCACACATCCGAAACGAAGATGAAATGCGCAGTTGGCTGCAGCAGAGTTGATAGCACAGCAAAACATTAAAATTCTGGAGGTATTTTATTATGTTGAAATTCGATCAGGTTCTTTCACTCACCTTTGACCCGGACACAGGCAAAACGATTGCTACACACTATGACATCGTGACTGTACGACTTTCTTCTGAAACCTATGATCGATCACCAAATGGATATAATTTGTATGAAATAGATATGAATTCGGTAGACTGCGAACTAGATAAAGAAATTTACGAGATTACAATCGCTGCCGGAAACGCTGGTGATTGGGTGCAGATTCAGAAAGGCCTTAATCCTGAGGCTTCACACGAAACGGAGCCAGGAATCTTCGAATGTGAAATGGAGGACGCACTAATTGAGGGTAACCTCTTAATCGTTACCGACATAAAAAAAGCGGTGAATGTATGAAATTACACATTTCCTATTCACCAAATGAAGAAGAAAGGGCAACAGCCTTATTCCAAGCCGCACAGCAGATTCTACCCCGTGCAAGAGTACACAAAACCGACAACAAGCCCCCATATTTTCATCTGTATTTGACTACTAAAAATCCTGAAAACCCGCATTGTACTGGGCAAATCGATTGACATACTCCCCCTGTATATGGTATAATTATATTATAAATAAGGCACAGAGTACCGCCAATAGGCAGCCATTCAAAGGCATGGGAAAACAGCTTAACCGCTGGTATCCTGTGCCTTTTTCTATTTAGCCCACCCGGGCGTTAAACGGAGGTATTAGTAGTATGACAGAAGAAAATAAACCCATGAACACCGAAGCACAGGCCCAGCAGCAGCCCGACGCGACACCGGCGGCAACAGGTGAACAGGCAGCACAGGGCAAGACATTTTCTCAAGAGGAAGTAAACCGCATTGTATCCGACCGGCTGGCCCGCGAAAGAGCCAAGGCAGAAGCCCCGGCAGCTGATGAACGCGAGGCCGATCTGACCGCCAGAGAGAACAAGTTGAAATGTCAGGAGTTGCTCTCCGCAGACGAGAACTACCCGAAAGAGTTTCTAACTGTTCTGGATACAAGCGACTTTGATAAATTCAAACAGATGGCAGACAAGCTGCTAGAAGCTTTCCCGTCTATCTCCCCCAAGGCTCCGCGCTTCGCCCCGATCTTTTCGGCGCCGATGGGAGGCAAGCCTCTTATTTCCTCTGATGATTCAATTGCAAAGGTGTTCGGATTGAAACGATGAAAGGAACATCTTAAATTATGGCAACAGTAAATTTAGTAACCAAGTTCGCCCCCTATGTTGATGAAATGTTCTCGACCGAGAGTAAGCTTTCCATGCTCACCAACAAAGATTTTGACTGGACAGGCGCACACACAGTGAAAATCTATAAGGTGAACACATCTGGCATGAACGACTACGACCGCCCCGGCACAGGCCCCAATGCAAGCCGCTTCGGCCCCGTTGCTGGACTGGACGCAGTCACCGAGGAAATGCCCCTCAAGAAAGACCGTTCGTTCACCTTTGCCATTGACAAGCTGGATACGGACGAAACAGCCCAGCAGCTGCAAGCCGCTACTGCTCTGGCCCGTCAGCAGCGTGAAGTAGTTGTCCCCGAGGTTGACAGCTATGTATATGGCATCATGAGTGCCAACGCCGGGACAAAGCCCGCAGCTGTAGCTCTGACCGCCGAGAATATCTATACCGAGATTCTCAAAGCTTCTCAGGCTCTGGATGATGCAGAGGCCCCCGAAACCGGGCGCGTGCTGGTTGTGGCTCCCGCCGTGTACGTCCTCATGAAGAAGTGCAAGGATATTGTTATGGAAACCGACATTGGCAATGATCTGCGCCTCAAGGGTGTTCTTGCCACGCTGGACGGTGCGAACGTCGTAAAGGTTCCCGCTGTTCGGCTGCCGGAGGCTTTCGGCTTCTTGCTGGCTCACCCTGTGGCTACCGTGGCCCCTGTCAAGCTGGAAGATTACCGAATCCACCAAGACCCGCCCGGCATTTCCGGTGCGCTGGTGGAAGGCCGTATCTGCTATGATGCCTTTGTATTGGACAACAAGAAGGAAGCCCTGTACTATCAGGCCGTAACGGCTTAATGATGATGCAGCGGTGGGGCGTGTGGGCTTCGGTTCATGCGCCCTTTTCGTTCAAAGGAGGGCAAGCTTATGGCAGATAAGAAACGGTTCAAGATGGGAACACCTGCTGATGTTAAGCGAACCCTGAACCGTGTTTCGAATATGGTATTGAACGGGGAAATGGAATCCAAGGACGCAAACGCAATTATATATGCCTGTAATGTAACGCTGGGCGTTATCCGTGTGGACGAACAGGAAAAACGGCTGTCCGAGCTGGAACAGCTTGTAAATGAAAGGGTGCAACATGAGTAATTACAAAACCCGAATAGTAAAAATTCTGGAACAGCTTCAATCCGTCCCCGGGCAGTTCTACTGGATTTTGGAAGATGGGACCCGCATTCCCGCAACGGGAGCCAATGACCCTATGTCCTTTACGGTATACCCGTTCCCGTGGCATGATGGAGCGCCCACTGTCTGCCCTGTCACCTGGGGATATGACGGCTCCGAAGTTGACCTTGACCCCATTTCTGCATCTCTCTTTGAGGAGGCGCTCAAGATGTCAGGCTTCATAAAGCGGATTGAATCCATGAAGAAAAAGTTAAATTCGCTGGTGTCCGGTGCAACAATCACCTATGCAGACGGGAGCCGTAAAACCTTGCCAGTTGATTCCATGATTCAGGAATTTCTCTGGCACTCTGCAGAGATTGAACGGATTGAATGCGACGAACCCGGCAGCGGCCTGCTGGCTGAATTGCTGCAAGGCCTGAAAGACCAGGCAAGCACTGAACCGCTGGAATTCCCCGAAGAAGAACCGGTCATAGCGACCCCGCCACCTGCACCGGCTGAAACCTATGAGGATAGGCGGGCATACAAAGAAGAAAGGCTTCGAGAGCTGACAGCCCCGAAGCCAAATCCGCCCAGCGATAACCATCACTGCATTTAAGTTAAAGGGGGCCTTTGCATGGAAACAAATGAGGAACTTGCCCTGCGCATCAAGGCGGGCGATAACGAAGCCGTAGTAGCTCTGTGGGAGCAGACGAAGAAGCTTGCCTATCAGTTTGCCAATCGCTTCTATAGCCGCAGCATGGCTTCCTGCGCATCTGCTGGCGTTACGCTGGAAGATGTGACGCAGGAGTGCTTCCTTGTGGTACTGGACGCCGCGAGAGCCTTTGACGAAGCGAAAGGATTCAAGTTTACTTCCTATATCTCTTTCCATGCAAAGAACCGCTTCAATGCGCTTATCGGTATCCGAGGCGGCGCCGGCAAGAAACTGCTGAATTGTGCTGATAGCCTGGACGAGCTGATCCCAGGGGCCGAAGATGTAACCATAGCTGATAGCATACCGGACGAGAGCGCCTCCCAAGCCTTTGAAGATGCAGAACAGGAAATGTACCGGCGGCAGCTTCATGGCGTGATGGAACAGGCACTAGGTACGCTGGACGAGCAGCAGGAAGAAACCATTCGGAGCCGGTACTATCAGGGCATGACGCTTGAGGCAATCGCCCAGCAGGACGGTGTTTCTCGCGAACAGGTTCGGCAGCTTGTGGCCAAAGGGCTTCGGGGCCTGCGCAAGCCGAAGTGTTCCGCGCTGCTTCGCCCGTTCTTTGCGGACTATGACAAGGCGTACCGGGGAACCGGCTTCACCTCATGGAAAGACCGGGGCAGTGTGGAAGAAAGACTGGTCGAGAGAGCGGAGCGGCGAATAATAGAATCATTTTAGAATCACAAGACAAAATAAAAAGCCACAAATCCGCATTCAAGCTGGATTTGTGGCTTTATTTATTTTATTCCCACTCAATTGTGGCCGGGGGCTTGCTGGTGATATCGTACACGATGCGGTTGACGCCGCTCACTTCATTAATGATGCGGTTCGAAACCTTTGCCAGAACATCGTACGGGATTTTGGCCCAGTCTGCCGTCATGAAGTCGGTGGTGGTCACGCCGCGCAGCGCAACGGTAAAATCGTAGGTACGGCCGTCGCCCATCACGCCAACGCTCTGCATACCGGTGAGCACCGCAAAGTACTGGTTGATCTGTCTGTCAAGGCCAGCTGTGGCAATCTCCTCACGGAAAATCGCGTCGGCCTCTCGCAGAAGGTCAAGCTTGTCCTTCGTGATGTCGCCCAGCACACGGATCGCAAGGCCCGGACCCGGGAACGGCTGGCGGAATACAAGGAACTCGGGGATGTCCAGCTCCAGGCCAACGCGGCGAACCTCGTCCTTAAACAGGTCGCGCAGGGGCTCAACAAGGCCGGTAAAGCCGATGTCCTCCGGCAGGCCGCCCACGTTGTGGTGGCTCTTGATGACTGCCGCTTCGCCCACGCCGCTTTCGACCACATCCGGGTAAATCGTACCCTGGCACAGATAATCCATATGGCCGAGTTTCTTGGCTTCTTCCTCAAAAACGCGGATGAACTCTTCACCGATGATCTTGCGCTTCGCTTCCGGCTCGGACACCCCGGCCAAGCGCGACAGGAAACGCTCCTGTGCATTGACGCGGATCAGGTTCATGTCGAACTGCTCGCGGAACACCTGCTCCACCTGATCACCCTCGTCCTTGCGCAGCAGGCCATGATCGACAAAGATGCAGGTCAGATTCTTGCCGATGGCCTTGTGCACCAGCACTGCGGCCACGGAGGAATCCACGCCGCCGGAGAGAGCGCAAAGCACCTTCTTATCGCCGACACGCTCCTTGATCTGACGGATCGTTTCCGCCGCAAAGGCGTCCATCCGCCAGTCGCCGGAGCAGCCGCAGACACGGTACAAAAAGTTTCTCAGGTACTCGTTGCCCTGCACGGTATGCTCCACCTCGGGGTGAAACTGCACGCCGTACAGACGCTTCTCCGCGTTGTCCATTGCCGCCACAGGGCAGGCGCGGCTGTGAGCGCGCGCCGTGAACCCTTCAGGCAGTGCAACGATTTTATCGGTATGGCTCATCCAGCAGACACTGGTTTGCTCCACACCGTGAAACAGCTCGGAGGAAAGATCAAACTCCACCGGTGTTTTTCCGTACTCTTTCACATTAGAAGGCTCTACCTTGCCGCCCAGCTTATAAGCCATCAGCTGTGCGCCGTAGCAAATTCCCAAAATCGGAATCCCGAGCTCGAAAATTTCTTTTTCACAGCCGGGTGCTCCGGGAGCATAGGCACTATTGGGGCCGCCGGTAAAAATAATTCCCTTATAGCCCGCCTTCTGAATCTCCTCAATCGGCGTTTTGTACGATTTGATTTCGCAGTACACCTTCAGGTCGCGCACACGGCGCGCGATCAGCTGGCTGTACTGTCCGCCGAAATCCAAAATTAAAACAGCCTCGTTATGAATCGTCATAAAACTCCCCTATTCCTCAGTTATTCCACAGTCACGGATTTCGCCAGATTGCGCGGCTTATCAATATCGCAGCCCTTCATAGACGCCACATAGTACGCGAACAGCTGCAGCGGGATCACCGCGAGAGACGGCCGCATGATCTCGCAGGCCGTCGGCACCGAGAACAGGAAATCCATGTCCTTGCCGATCTCCTGCGCGTTGTCTTCGGTAGTCAGGCCCAGCACCAGCGCACCGCGGCTTCTCACCTCGATCACGTTGCTCATCATTTTCTCCAGCAGCTGCTGATGGGTGGCGATCGCAACAACCAGCGTTCCCTCCTCCATCAGAGAGATTGTTCCATGCTTCAGCTCGCCGGCGGCGTAAGCTTCGGAATGGATATAAGAAATTTCCTTCAGCTTCAAAGAGCCTTCCAGAGAAATGGCGTAATCCAGATTGCGGCCGATGAAGAAAATATCCTTCGCGCTGAAATGCTTCGACGCAAAATACTGAATATCCTCTTTGTTTTCTAACGTTTTCTCCACCTTATCCGGCAGCTCCTGCAGCTCTTTGACATAGTCTGCGTACTCTTCCGGCGTCAGGCGGCCAAGCAGATCCGCCATATAAATCGCCAGCAGATAGACAACCGCCAGCTGTGTGCTGTATGCCTTTGTCGTCGCTACCGCGATTTCGGGGCCTGCCCAGGTATACAGAACATCGTCGGAATCGTTGGCAATAGAGCTGCCCACCACGTTCACGATCGAAATGACGCGTGCGCCAAGGCGCTTGGCTTCGCGGAGAGCCGCCAGCGTATCCGCTGTTTCGCCGGACTGGCTGATGACAATCACCAGGGAGTTGTTGTCGAGAATCGGGTGGCGGTAACGGAATTCGGAGGCAACATCCACTTCCACAGGGATGCGGGTCAGCTTTTCGATCACATATTTCGCGACCACACCCACATGGTACGCAGAACCGCAGGCCACGATGCTGATGCGGTTGAACTTCTGGAGCTGCTCCGCCGTGAGAGTCACGTTGTCGAGCACGATGCGGCCGTCCTTAATGCGGGGAGAAATCGTGTCGCGCAGCGCTTTCGGCTGCTCCATGATCTCCTTGAACATAAAGTGCTCGTAGCCGCCCTTTTCCGCAACAGAAAGATCCCAGTCAATATGAACCAGTTCTTTTTCAATGGGTTCTTTTTCCAAATTGCAAATCTGCACGCTGTCGCGGGTCAGCTGAACAATCTCGTTGTCCTTCAAGCGATAAAAATCGCGGGTGCGGTTCAGGATGGAAGGAATGTCGGAGGCAACATAATTCTCGTGCTCGCCAAGGCCAACCACCAGCGGGCTGTCTTTGCGAACCGCATACAGCTTATCGGGGTCATCCACACACAACATGCCAAGCGCGTAAGAGCCCTGCAAGCGCGAAATGACACGGATAAACGCATCGAGAATATCACCGTCGTAATAATATTCCAGTAGCTGAGCCACAACCTCGGTATCTGTTTCCGATACGAAGCTGACGCCCTTTTTGAGGAGCTTCTCTTTGATTTCCTGATAATTTTCGATGATGCCGTTATGCACCACCGCGAATTTTCCGGAATTGCTCACCTGCGGATGGGAATTGATATCTGAGGGCTTGCCGTGGGTCGCCCAGCGGGTATGGCCAATGCCAACCGTTCCCTGCAGCGATTTTCCGCCGTCCACCAGATCACTGAGCACCTGCAAACGTCCCTTGCTTTTCACAACGCGCAGCGCATCCCCTGTATATACTGCCATTCCTGCGGAATCATACCCGCGGTATTCCAGCTTTTCCAAACCGTTTAACAAAATGGGCGCCGCCTGATCACCGCCGATGTAACCAACGATTCCACACATGATAAATGCCACCTTTCTTTCCCTGTCATAGTATGAATACAATTTCAAAAGGCTATTGATTTCTTCTCCCGCTTTTGGCGGAGAAAGAAACTGCCGTTTTCACGCAAAATCACTTATAGATGAATGCGCCATAAAGGAATTAAAAATAGGAAGAAGCGCCAACCGTTTTTTCAAGTTGACGCTTTTTTGCGTAATTTCCCTAGCAGAATATGATTGTCGATTACCGATAGATAATATCGCTGCGGGAAGGTCCGTTCGACACGATTTTCACCGGAACACCGATCTGCTCCTCCGCAAACTCAATGTAGCGGCGCGCGTTTTCGGGAAGATCTTCGTAGCGGGTAATGCCGCGCAGATCGCAGCACCAGCCGGGCATCGTCTTCAGCACCGGCTTGCACCGGCGCAGCTGAGAGGCCGGCGGGAAATAATCGATCTGCTTGCCGTCGAGCTCATACGCCACGCAAACGGGAATCTCTTTGAGATAGCCGAGCACGTCGATCACGGTCAGCGCCACGCTGGTAGCACCCTGCACCGCGCAGCCGTAACGGGAGGCCACGAGATCAAGCCAGCCCATTCTGCGGGGACGGCCCGTTGTGGCGCCGTACTCGCCGCCGTCGCCGCCGCGGCGGCGCAGCTCATCGGCTTCTTCGCCGAAGATTTCGCTGACAAACTCTCCCGCACCCACGGCACTGGAATACGCCTTTACCACGGCGATGATCTCTTTGATCTCATACGGCGGAACACCGGCGCCGACAGCGCCATAACCGGCCAGTGTGGAGGAAGAGGTCACCATGGGGTAAATGCCGAAATCCGGGTCCTTCAGTGCGCCAAGCTGGCCTTCGAGCAAAATGGTTTTGCCCTCCTTGACCGCCTGATGCAGGAACGTGAAGGTGTCTGCAACATAGGGCTCGATCATCTGGCGGTATTCCATCAGCTTTTCGTAAACGGCGTCCACTGTCAGCGGCTCTTTGTGGTACAGGTGCTGGTACAGCGAGTTTTTCACATCCAGAACCTGCTGAATCTTTTCTTTGAGCTGAGCCTCGTCGTCATACAGCTCGCTGACCTGGAAGCCGATCTTCGCGTATTTATCCGAATAAAACGGCGCGATGCCGGATTTGGTGGAACCAAAGGACTTGGAGGACAAACGCGCTTCCTCCATCGCATCCATTTCAACATGGTAAGGCATCACGATCTGCACACGGTCAGAAACCATCAGCTTCGGCTCCGGAACTCCGCGCTGCCGCAGGGAATCCATCTCCTTGATGAGGTTTTCCACACTCAGCGCAACGCCATTGCCGATGATGTTGGTCGTGTGATCGTAAAATACGCCCGAGGGGAGTTGGTGCAGCGCGAACTTGCCATATTCGTTGATAATGGTATGGCCCGCATTGCTGCCGCCTTGGTACCGGATCACGATGTCGGACTGCGCCGCCATGACGTCGGTAATTTTCCCTTTTCCTTCATCGCCCCAATTGGCGCCTACTATCGCTTTTACCATTAGTACTGCTCACTCTCCGCCGGTGCCGCACCAGCCAATTTTTTCCACCGCCCGCGGCTTTTCATTTGGCGGCGGATCAATTTGTATTCTTATACCACAGGCGCAAAGCGCCATTACGGCATTTTTTAAAATTGCACATCAAAACGCTCGTCATTATCATACCACAAAACACCCCAAAAGCCTACGATTTTCTTTGGAATGCCCGCGGATTTTACGTTTTGTTTACAAATTAATTTCCGCTTTTTTAATTTCTATGGAATCATATTCCTTCAAAACGGAATTTACCACTCCGCTCACAAATTCCTGGGTTTGTACCGCAGCACAGCCCGTATACTGCGACGGGTCTACCAGGCCGGACAGCTCCTCGCGCGTGACGCCGAACACCGGGTCCGCCGCGATGCGGTCCAGCAGGTCGTTTTCGCCGCCCTGCTCCTTGATGACCTTGGCCGCTTCCATGGAATGCACGCGAATTTGCTCGTGAAGCTGCTGGCGGTCCGCCCCGCGCTTAACCGCGTCCATCATGATGTTCTCGGTGGCCATAAAGGGCAGCTCGCGCAGCAGGTGCTGCTCGATCACCTTGGGGTACACCACAAGGCCATCTGCCACATTGCTGTACAGGTCCAGAATCCCGTCGACCGCCAGAAACGCTTCAGGAACACTCAGGCGCTTGTTCGCGGAATCGTCGAGCGTGCGCTCGAACCACTGGGTGGCGGTTGTGATGGCGGGGTTCAGGCTGTCGACGATCACATAGCGCGCCAGAGACGCAATGCGCTCGCTGCGCATCGGGTTGCGCTTGTACGCCATGGCGGAGGAACCGATCTGCCCCTTCTCAAAGGGCTCCTCGATCTCCTTCATATGCTGCAGAAGGCGGATGTCGTTCGAGAACTTGGTCGCGCTCTGCGCGATCCCGCTCAGAATAGACAGAATCTGGCTGTCGAGCTTTCTGGAATACGTCTGGCCGGAAACGGCAAAGCAGGAGGAATACCCCATCTTCTCCGCAATCTTGCGGTCGAGCGCCTTTACGCGCTCATAATCGCCGTCAAACAGCTCCAAAAAGCTGGCCTGCGTGCCGGTGGTCCCCTTCGAGCCGAGCAGCTTTGCCTTACCGAGCTGATATTCGACATCCTCTAAATCCATCAGAAGATCCTGAATCCAGAGCGTGGCGCGCTTGCCGACAGTGGTGGGCTGCGCGGGCTGATAATGCGTAAACGCCAGAGTCGGCAGGTCTTTGTACTCCACCGCGAAATGCGACAGAATGCGGATGACGCCGACAAGCTTGTCGCGCAGCAGCCGCAGAGCTTCCGTCATGACGATAATATCGGTATTGTCCCCTACATAGCAGGAGGTTGCCCCCAGATGGATGATCGGGCGCGCCTTCGGGCACTGCTCGCCATACGCATACACATGGGCCATCACGTCGTGGCGCACGATCTTCTCGCGCTCCCCGGCGACATCGTAATTGATGTCGTCGGCAAAACGGCGCATTTCATCGATCTGCTCCTGTGTAATGGGCAGGCCCAGCTCCATTTCCGACTCCGCCAGAGCGATCCAAAGGCGGCGCCAGGTACGGAACTTTTTGTCCGGCGAAAATAAAAACTTCATTTCGGCGCTGGCGTACCGCGCCGAAAGAGGGGATTCGTACGAATTTTTCAATGCTGCAACCTCCAAGCGTATTTCGGGGCATCTTTTCAAATCATTTCACTTTCAAAGGCCATTGGTTTTTCCCGCTTGCGGCGGGAGAAGAAATTGCCGCTTCACATAAAGTCACTTTGAAAGCAAATGGATCATATTACAGGCGCTGAATCGGCATACAGTAGTTTTGCGGCCTGTGCTCAATCATTTCCTGCGGGATTTCAGTCGGGTAATTCCCGGAGAAGCACGCGTCACAGTAGCCGGAACACTTGCCCTTCAGCATACCGGGCAGGCTGTCCAGTGATAAGAACGCCAGAGAATCCGCAAAATTCATCTCGGCGATCTCTTCCACGGTGTGCTGAACGGCGATCAGCTCATCCTTGGTGGGAATGTCTGTGCCGTAGTAGCAGGGCCACAGAAACGGCGGCGAGCTGATGCGCAGATGAACCTCTTTCGCACCGGCATCTTTCAGCATCGACACAATGCGTCCGCTGGTCGTGCCGCGCACAATGGAATCATCGAGCAGAACAACACGCTTGCCGCGCACCTCGCTCTCCAGCGCGTTGAGCTTGATGCGCACGCTGCGCTCGCGCTCAGACTGAGTGGGCTTGATGAAGGTGCGGCCGATGTAGGAGTTCTTGACAATTCCCTTCTGGTACGGGATGCCGGATTCCTCGCTGTACCCAATGGCGGCGTCAATGCCGGATTCCGGCACGCCGATGACCACGTCGGCCTCCACAGGGCTTTGGCGCGCCAGCAGGCGGCCCGCCTCTTTGCGGGACTCGTACACGCCGAGCCCGTCGATTTTGCTGTCGGTACGGGCAAAGTAAATATATTCGAACACGCACAGCGAGCGCTGGGCCGGAACCTTATTGTACAGGTATTTCAGCCCGCTGGGGCCCGCGGCAATCAGCTCGCCCGGCTCCACGTCGCGCACAAATTCCGCGCCCGCCGCGTCGAGAGCGCAGCTTTCGGACGCAAAGACGATATCCTCGCCAATCTTGCCCATGCAAAGCGGACGGAAGCCGTTGGGGTCGCGCACCGCGATCAGCTTCTGGGGGCTCATGACCAGAAGAGAGAACGAACCCTCGATCTTCTGCATGGCGCGGAACACGGCCTCCTCAATGGAGGCCGCGCCGATCCGCTCCCGGGCAATCATGTAGGCGATTACCTCGGAATCGATCGTGGTTTGAAAAATACAGCCGTTTCGCTCCAGTTCACGGCGCAGCTCGTGGGCGTTGGTCAGGTTGCCGTTATGGGCGATCGCCAGCGTTCCCTTGATATAGCGCATGACGAGCGGCTGGGCGTTTTCACGCACACTGTCGCCCGAGGTGGAGTACCGCACGTGAGAAAGGGCGATTTGCCCGTTCAGCCGATTCAGAATCGAGTCGCTGAACACTTCGGACACCAAGCCCATGTCTTTGGAATAAGAAATCACCCCGCGGTCATTCACCGCGATGCCGCAGCTCTCCTGCCCCCGGTGCTGCAGCGCCAGAAGGCCGTTATAGCACGCGTAGGCCGGCGGAATTTCTTTTCCCTCTTTGCTGTAAATCCCGAATACCCCGCATTCCTCGCGAGGCTTCCAGGAGGACTCTTCAAAATCCGTCAACGAATTCAACTCCTCATCGTCTTGACACAAGTATTGAAAGCCATTACAGGCCAATGCGCTTCATCACTTCGGCATAAGCCTCTTCCACACCGCCAAGGTCGCGGCGGAAACGGTCTTTGTCGAGCTTTTCATGGGTGTGGATATCCCAAAAGCGGCAGGTATCGGGGGAAATCTCGTCAGCCAGAATGATCTTGCCGTCGCAGCGGCCGAACTCGAGCTTGAAGTCGATCAGCTCAATATTCACCGAGCGGAAGAATTCGCACATCAGCTCATTGATGCGCAGCGCCATCTTGCTGATGACATCGATCTCTTCCTTCGTTGCAAAATCAGCGGCAAGAATGTGGTATTCGTTCACCATCGGGTCGCCGAGCTCGTCGTTCTTATAACAGAATTCCAGCACCGGAGTGCGCATGGGGGTGCCTTCCTCCAGGCCAAGGCGCTTCGCCAGACTGCCGGCCGCCTTATTGCGGACGATCACCTCAAGCGGAACAATCTCTACCTTTTTGACCAGTGTTTCGCGGTCGCTCAGCTCTTTGACAAAGTGAGTGGGGATGCCGTCTTTCTCCAGCATTTGGAACATGAAATTGGACATACGGTTATTGACAACGCCCTTGCCCACAATGGTTCCCTTTTTCAGGCCATTGAATGCGGTGGCATCGTCCTTATAATCTACAATGTAGCAAGCAGGATCCTCGGTAGCGTAAACTTTCTTTGCTTTTCCCTCGTACAGTAAATTTCCTTTTTGCATGATTCTTTCCCCCTGTTTTTGTTTCCATCGGCGGGCCTTTCTTCTGCCATAATGCCACTGTAAAAAGCTGTTGATTTCTTCCCCGGCTTTGGCAGGGGAAGAAATCGTCATTTTCATGCAGCTTATTTTTAGTGAATGGACTGTAAAAGGTCCGCACAGATTCGATGCGGCAGATTCGCGGGCAGTCTGCCCGCGGGCAATTTATGAAGAACCTCACGCCGTTATCGGCAGCTTTGCTGCCGATAACGGCTGAGAGAGCCTTGAAACTCGAAGCGGAATAATAACCCGCAGCTTCTGGAAAAAATGCTTTGAATTCTCGTTATAAGAACACGAGGAAGGACGAAACCTTCGTGATATCCACAACAGAAAGGTTCGTATCCTCTACGTGCTGCACGCAGCGCAGGAATGCGTTTGCGGTGTCGAGCGAGGTCAGACACGGAATGCCGGCCTCTACCGTGTTGCGGCGGATCAAAAATCCGTCGCGGCGGTGTTCGGCGCCCTTGGAGGGCGTGTTGATGACAAGATCGATGGTGCCGGAGAGGATCACATCCAGAATATCGGGCGCGTCGCCGCCCACCTTGTTCAGGCGGACATTCGGGATGCCGTTCTCTTTGAGATAGTTGGAGGTTCCCTCGGTGGAATAGATGGTCCAGCCAAGGTCACACAGCCCCTTGGCAATGGGCAGCGCCTCTTCCTTATCCTGATCCTTTACGGTGATGATCACATTACCGTTGGTCAGAAGGTGCATGCCCGCACCCTGGAACGCCTTGATCATGGCTTCCTCAAAGCTTCTGGCGATGCCGAGCACCTCGCCGGTGGATTTCATTTCCGGCCCAAGGTTGACGTCTGCACCGTACAGCTTTTCAAACGAGAACACCGGCATCTTGATGGCGATGAGCGCCTTGTTCGGCTGCAGGCCATACTGGTAGCCCATCTGCGGCAATGTTTCGCCGAAGAAGGTGCGTACTGCAAGGTGAACGATCGGGATGTCCGTAATCTTGCTGATGTACGGCACCGTTCTGGAGGAACGGGGATTCGCCTCGATGATATACACCTGCTCATCCTTGACGATGAACTGGATATTCAAAAGCCCCTTGACTCTCAGTGCAAGCGCAAGCTTTCTGGTGTAGTCCACAATCGTGTCCTCCACCTGCTTTGAAAGGCTCTGCGCCGGGTAGACCGAGATGCTGTCGCCGGAGTGAACGCCCGCGCGCTCTACGTGCTGCATGATGCCGGGGATGAGGGTGTCGACGCCGTCGCAGACCGCGTCGACCTCTACTTCGGTGCCCATCAGGTACTTGTCCACCAGAATGGGATGCTCCTGAGCGATGGTATTGATGATGCCGATCTGCTCGCGAATGTCGTTGTCGTTGTAGGCAATGTCCATGCCCTGGCCGCCCAAAACGTAGGAGGGGCGCACCAGCACCGGGTAGCCCAGCTCGTGAGCCGCGCGCAAAGCCTCATCGCAGGTAAACACCATGCGGCCCGCGGCATGCGGAATCCCGCACTTTGCCAGAATCGCGTCGAAGCGCTCGCGGTCCTCCGCCTCGTCGATGCTGTCAAAGCTGGTGCCGAGCAGCGGAATACCCATTTTCTCAATGGCGCCTGCCAGCTTGATGGCGGTCTGGCCGCCAAACTGTACCACAGCTCCGTCGGGTTTTTCCAGTTCTACAATATGCCAAACGTCCTCCGGAGTCAAGGGTTCGAAGTACAGTTTATCGGCAATATCAAAATCTGTGCTGACAGTTTCGGGGTTATTGTTCACAATAATGGTCTCGAAGCCCAGCTTTTTCAGCGCCCACACACTGTGAACAGAGCAGAAGTCGAACTCGATGCCCTGGCCGATTCGGATGGGGCCGGAGCCGATGACCATGATCTTTTTTCGGCCGCTTTCGTGGCGCGATTCATTCTCGTCGCCGTAGCTCGAATAGTAGTAAGGCGTTTCGGCTTCGAACTCCGCGGCGCAGGTATCGACCATCTTATAAACGGGACGGATGGCCCATTTCTCTTTCAGCCCGCGAATTTCCTCAATGCTGATGCTGGAGAATTTCGCGACGGTTTCATCCAGAAAGCCGAACGACTTGGCTTTCAGCAGCAACTCTTTGCTCATCGGCTCGTTGGCAAGGCGCTTTTCCACCGCGATGATGGACTGAAGCTTCTGCAAAAACCAGCGGTCGATCTTCGTGACGCTGTGGATTTTCTCCATCGCAAAGCCGCGGCGCAGCGCTTCCGCCACCGCGAACAGACGGCGGTCATCCACCGCGTGGATACGCTCGGAAACATCCAGATCTGAAAGGCCGTCGAGCTCCGCGTCGGTCAGATCATACATGTTCTGCTCCAGGCAGCGGATGGATTTCATCAGGGCCGCCTCAAAGGTGGGGGCGATGCCCATGACTTCGCCGGTCGCCTTCATCTGGGTGCCGAGGCTGCGGCGGGCGTGGACGAATTTATCAAACGGCCATTTCGGGATTTTCACGACGCAGTAGTCGAGCGTCGGCTCAAAGCAGGCGTAGGTTTTTTTCGTAATCGCGTTCTGAATCTCGTCGAGCGTATAGCCCAGCGCGATTTTGGAGGCGACCTTCGCGATCGGGTAGCCCGTCGCTTTCGAAGCCAGCGCGGAGGAACGGCTGACGCGGGGGTTTACCTCGATAACGCAGTATTCAAAGCTTTCGGGATTCAGCGCAAACTGTACGTTGCAGCCGCCCTCCACTTTCAGCTCGTTGATGATTGCGATCGACGCGCTGCGCAGCATCTGGATTTCCTTATCCGCCAGCGTCTGGCAGGGCGCGACGACGATGGAGTCACCGGTGTGAACGCCGACGGGGTCGAAGTTTTCCATATTGCAGACGGTGATGCAGTTGCCGTTGCCGTCGCGGATGACCTCGTATTCGATTTCCTTCCAGCCGGAGATGCAGCGCTCGATGAGCACCTGATTCACACGGCTGCGGTGCAGGCCCATGGAAGCGATCGCGTGGAGCTGCTCCTCCGTATAGGCGATGCCGCCGCCGCTGCCGCCGAGCGTATACGCAGGGCGCACCACCACGGGGTAGCCGATGCGCTTTGCGATGAGCAGGCTGTCTTCCACCGTTTCGGCGATCTCGCTTTCCGCGCAGGGCTGCTGGATGCGGGCCATGGCCTCTTTGAACAGCTCGCGGTCCTCCGCCATGCGGATGGTGTCGGCATTCGTGCCGATCATGCGGACGTTATGCTCCATCAGAAAGCCGGATTCCTCCAGCTCCACTGCAAGATTCAGCGCATTCTGGCCGCCGAGGGTCGGCAGGACGCTGTCGGGCCGTTCCTTCAGGATCACCTTTTTCAGCGTGTCGATTGTCAGAGGCTCGATATACACCTTATCGGCGATCTCGCCGTCTGTCATGATCGTCGCCGGGTTGGAGTTGACGAGGATGACCTCGACGCCTTCCTCACGCAGCGCGCGGCAGGCCTGCGTGCCCGCATAGTCGAACTCGGCGGCCTGGCCGATGACGATCGGGCCGGAGCCGATGATCAATACCTTCTGAATGCTGTCAAGCTTGCTCATACGCGGCCCCCTCCCATCAAATCCATAAATCTGTCGAACAAAAAGCCTGTGTCGAGCGGGCCGGAGCAGGCCTCCGGATGGAACTGCACGGAGAACACGCGGCCGTTTTTATAATCGAGGCCCTCTACGCTCTGGTCGTTCATGCTGACATAGCTGACCTCTGCAATAGAAGAGTCGATGGTACCTGCATCCACCACATAGCCGTGGTTCTGCGAGGTAATGTACACACGATTTGTTTTCAGTTCTTTCACCGGGTGATTGATGCCGCGGTGGCCGTACTTGAGCTTGTACGTATTCGCGCCCTGCGAAAGCGCCATCAGCTGGTGCCCCATACAGATGGCGAAGGTGGGGATACCGCTCTGATAAACGCGTTTCAGCTCCGCGACCTCTTTTACGCAGGCCTGCGGGTCCCCGGGGCCGTTCGAGAGCATGACCCCGTCCGGATTCCACGCCTTGATCTCTTCAAACGGCGTGTCGTTCGGGAAGCGGCGCACCGCACAGCCGCGGCGGGTGAGCGAACGAATGATATTCTCTTTGGTACCGTAATCGAGCAGCGCCACCTTAACCGAACCGTTGCCGTAATCGCGCGGCTTGCGGATGCTGACCTGCGAAACGCCGTTCGGCACAACGTGCGCGGCGATTTTGCGCTTCATTTCGTCACGGTCAATCTGATCGCCAAAGCAGAGCATCCCGCGCATCGTGCCGGACTCCCGCAGGCAGCGGGTGAGCGCACGGGTGTCGATCCCGCTGATTCCGGGGATCCGGTTGTTTTTCAGGTATCCGTCCAGGTCGATGTCACAGCGAAAATTGCTGGCAATCCCGGAAACGGAGTGAACGATAAATGCTTCCACCCAGGGGTGATCGGCTTCCGCGTCCTCATAGCAGATTCCGTAGTTTCCGATCATGGGGTAAGTCATCACAACGCCCTGGCCTGCATAGCTGGGGTCTGTAAGCAGTTCGGTGTACCCGCACATGGCGCTGTTGAACACTACCTCGCACAGCACATCGCGGGGCTCGCCAAAGCCCTGACCCTCAAAGGTCATCCCGTTTTCCAATAGTAATAATGCTTTCACGCTATAACCACCATTTCTTCGCGCCGCTGGTTTACGGTCACTGCGGCAGCGCGCGACATGCCGCAGCACGGGGAAAGGTCCCGGCTGATTGTCGGCGGCCAAACCCCGCCGGTAAGCCCTGCTGCCAGAGCCTGCTCTTTGGCTGCCAGGCAGCCAGAAGATCGGGCGGATCCGGCGGCAGGGCCGCTGTTTCGTCAATTGGAAAATTCAGGCTTCATCAGGCTTTGAAAGACTCGATGATTCTTGCCACAGCCTTTTCCGTATTCTCTTTCGTGTTAAAGGAGGTCAGGCGGAAATATCCCTCTCCAGCAAGGCCGAAGCCGGAACCCGGAGTACCGACCACGCCGGTTTTTTGCAGCAGCAGGTCGAAGAATTCCCAAGCGGTGAGTCCGCCCGGCGTCTTGAGCCAGATGTACGGGGAATCCACTCCGCCGTATACCTCGAACCCGGCAGCAGCCAGGCCCTCGCGAATGATCTTCGCGTTGTTCTGGTAATACGTGATATTCTCGCGGATCTGCTTTGCGCCCTCTTCGGAATACACAGCCTCCGCCGCGCGCTGGATCACATAGGGAACGCCGTTCATCTTGGTGGACTGGCGGCGGCTCCACAGGCGGTTGAGGGATACGCCATCGAACTCGAGCTGCTTCGGCACTACGGTAAACGCGCAGCGGGTGCCGGTAAAGCCCGCGGTCTTGGAGAAGCTGCGGAATTCGATCGCGCAGGTCTTTGCGCCCTCGATCTCATAAATGCTGTGCGGCATATCGGGAGTGGTGATGAACGCCTCATACGCGGCGTCGAAGAGGATGAGCGATTTGTTTTCGTTGGCGTAATCCACCCACTTTTTCAGCTCTTCTTTGCTGATGCCCACGCCGGACGGGTTATTCGGGAAGCACAGGTAGATCAGATCCACCGGCTCCTTGGGCAGGTCGGGCAGGAAATTCTTCTCCTTTACGCAGGGCATGTACACGATGCGGCTCCAGCCCTTGCCCTCCACGTATTCACCGGCACGGCCAGCCATGACATTGGTGTCCACATATACGGGGTACACCGGGTCGCACACAGCCACAACGTTGTCCTGACCGAAAATGTCGCCAATGTTGCCGGTGTCGCACTTTGCGCCGTCGCTGACAAAAATCTCGTCGATGTCGATATCGACGCCGCGCTTCTTGAAGTCATTGTCGGCAATCGCCTGGCGCAGGAATTCATAGCCGCATTCCGGGCCGTAGCCGCGGAAGGTTTCCATCTTGCCCATCTCGTCGGAGGCCTTCTTCATGGCGTCCACCACCGCCTGCGGCAGCGGGAGCGTCACGTCGCCGATTCCAAGGCGGATGATCGGGCGGTCGGGATTGTTCTTCACAAACTCATTCACTCTCTTCGCAATATCCACAAAGAGGTAACTGGGGGGAAGTTTGACAAAATTTGAATTAACCTTCAGCATAGTACAATCTCCTTTATTTTATCGATCTATCACAGGGGCAGTCTCAATCGATCTGCCCGTCGAATACAAATTCTGCGGGGCCCTGCATAAAGACCTCGTCGGTCTCCTCATCCCATCGAATGTTCAGATCGCCGCCTTTGAGGTGCACGAGCACCTGCCGGCCGGTTTTGCCGCCCAGAGCGCAGGCAACCGCCACGGCGCAAGCGCCGGTGCCGCAGGCCCAGGTTTCACCGGAGCCGCGCTCCCAAACGCGCATTTTCACCTCGTTCTCGCCGATCATCTGCACGAACTCCGTGTTGACGCGCTGCGGAAACATGTGGTGGAACTCGAACGAAGGGCCGATAGAAGAGAGCGGGATGGCATCCACATCGTCCACAAAGACAACGCAGTGGGGGTTGCCCATCGAAACGCAGGTGACGCGGTATTCCTTGCCCGCGATCTCCACCGGGTGATCAATCACCTGCTCGGTCTCAAACAGCGTGGGGATTTTCGGCGCGGAAAGCTCCGGCTTGCCCATGTTGACCGTGACGCTGGTCACGTGGTCGTTTTCGTCCACCGTTAAAAACAGCGTCTTTACCCCGCTCTGGGTGTCCACCGTAAGGGTCTTTTTCTTCGCGATGCCCCGCTCGTAGGCATACTTGCCCACACAGCGGATGCCGTTGCCGCACATCATGGCGCGGGAACCATCCGCATTGTAAATATCCATAGAGCAGTCCGCTTTATCGCTGGGGCCGATCAGGATGATCCCGTCGGAACCAACCCCAAAATGCCTGTCGCTGAGCCGGATCGACAGCGCGGCCGGGTCCGTTACAGGCTCTTCAAAACAATTGAAATACAAATAGTCATTGCCGATGCCGTGCATCTTTGTAAATTTCAAACCATACTCCTCCTTCAAAAATCCATCTTATCAAACACGGATTCCCGCATAAGGTCTGCGCTAGAACATCTCCAGCACGATGGCCGCGATCTCGATCAGGCGTTTGCCGGTATCCATGCTCTTTTTTTGCAGAAAACGGTGCGCCTGCGCCTCCGTAAAATAATTGCGCTCCATCAAAAGCTGCTTGGCGCGCTGAAGAAGTTCCTTTTGCTCCTCCTCAAAATTCCTGCGGGCCGGAATTCCCGGTTCCGCCAGATTGAGGAACATATTGACCGACGCGGTCAAATCCGGTTTGTTCAGCGGTGTCATCAGACAGGCCGAATCCAGGTCTGCGGCCATCTCTGCCTGGTGGGGCTTTATGATAAACAAAAAATCATAATTGGGGGCCATCTGCGGAAGGTCCCACGCCGTGACGTCCTGCAGGTCCAGAGTACACACCACAACTCCGCCGCGATAGTGGTAGCTGGTCATTTCCAGCAGCTGAGCGCCGGTTGTGCACAGGCCGTACACCAGCACGCCATCGGTTTTCAGCACTGCGCCGATCCGCCGGGCAGAATCCTTATTTGAATTTGCAACGATCACACTGCCCATTCATGGTCACACCCCCGTCGCAGAATCTCAGCCTTTTGCCGGCTCTCAGAATTTTTCGAGATATTCCTCCAGCTCCCATTGGGTTACCGTGCTGTTAAAACGGTTCCATTCCTGTTCCTTGGCCTCGATGTATTTCTGATACACATGGCTGCCCAGAACCTCGCGCAAGAACGGGTCCCGTTTCAGTTCCTGAACAGCTTCCATCAAATTGGAGGGAAGGCTGTCGATTTCTTTTTCCTGCCGCTCGTCGGGCGTCATATCGTAAATATTGGAGCCGACCGACGCGGGCGGCATCAGCTCCTCGCGGATTCCCTCCAGCCCCGCGGCCAGAAGCACCGCCATCTGCAGGTACGGGTTCGCCGCAAGATCGGGATTTCTCAGCTCCACGCGGGTGCCGACGCCCCGTGCACTTGGCACGCGCACCAGCGCGCTGCGGTTGCCGGTCGTCCACGCAATGTAGCGGGGCGCCTCGTAACCCGTCACCAGGCGTTTATACGAATTCACCAGAGGATTGGTGAACGGGCAGATTCCCTTGATATGGCGGATCACACCGGCGATAAAGTGATACGCAAGCCGGCTCAGTCCGGTTTCACTTTCCGGATCGTAAAACACGTTCTCCCCGCCCTTGAACAGCGAGATGTTCGTGTGCAGGCCCGAGCCCGCCTGCCCGGAAAGGGGCTTCGGCATAAACGACGCGCACAGGCCGTGGGCGTTCGCCACGTTCTTGACGACCATCTTGAACGTCATCATCTGATCGGCGGAGCACAGCGCCTCCTGATATTTAAAGTCGATCTCGTGCTGCGCTGTGGCAAGCTCGTGGTGGGCGGCCTCCACCCCGCAGCCCATTTCCTCCATCGTCATGCAGATATCGCGGCGGGCGCTTTCGCCCAAATCCGCGGGGCCAAGATCGAAATACCCGGCGGTGTCGTGCGTTACGGTGGTGGGGTGCCCGAATTCATCCGTATTGAACAGGAAGAACTCGCACTCGAACCCCACATTCAGGGTAAAGCCCATCTCGGCGGCATCCTTCAGCGCCTTTTTCAGAATATAACGGGGGTCCCCTTCAAACGGGGTGCCGTCCGGCTTGTAAACGTCGCAGATCAGCCGGGCGGTTTTGCCGCCGATCTGCCGGCTCCAGGGCAGGATCAGGAAAGTATCCAGATCCGGGTGGAGATACATGTCGGATTCCTCGATGCGGACAAACCCCTCGATAGAGGAACCATCGAACATACACTGGTTATCCAGGGCTTCTTCAATTTTCCCGCTGGTGATGACCACGTTTTTGATCGCGCCGAACATATCGGTGAACTGTAAACGGATAAAACGGACGTTATTCTGCTGGATCAGTTCCAGAATATCCGCTTTGGTATACCTGCTCAAACACCTCTACCTCCTTAAAAATAAAAACAGCAAGGCCGCTCTTTGTCAGAACCTCCTTGCTGTCATAGAATTTATGAATAATATCGTATATATTGTAACTATTTATACGTTGCTTGTCAATCATTTTCCGAGTACTTCTCTGAATTTATGGTAATGCACAAATTTCCCCCGGAACCGGGTTCATTTCCCGACTTTCTCACGGGGCGAAACGAAAACGGTGCATTTTACCAAACACCCCTTTTGGCGGGAAGAATGAACAGACGCCGGGAAATTTCTGCACAAATTGCCGGATATAGGAGGCGTTTTTTGATTATTATGCAGGAATTCAGTGGAAAAAATGCAGGCTGGGGCAGTCGGACGCAGCCGCTTCCCCAAAGCCGCGAAACATATCCGGAGAGACGCCGCCCGGCATGCCTGTGTAAAGAAGGCAGCCACTCACCGCTTTTATAGCGAATTTTGTCTCTTTCCCGCACGGCGGAACAAAAACGGTGAAAAGCGTCCTTTTTGCAGGATTTTCCGCCGCTTTCCGAACGCTTTCGGCGTACGCCCCGGAAAAGATTTCCACCGGAATACAAAGAGAAATCCGGCAAAAACAGATGAATAATTATTCAAAATGGCAATTCCGGATTTTTGAGGAAAGGCTGCCAAAAGCCAGGGGACACCCCAAAAAAGGCGGTGAAAAAGATGCCAAATGACATCTTTTTCACCGCTTTAACAGCTCCGCCGGGTCAGCGGCGGAGGAATGATTTATTTGCAGTCGTAGCAGCCCTTGCCGGGATAACGGGCGGAATTGCCCAAATCCTCTTCAATGCGGAGCAGCTGGTTGTACTTCGCCACGCGCTCACTGCGGCTGGGGGCACCGGTTTTGATCTGGCCGGCATTCATCGCAACCGCCAAATCGGCAATGGTGGTATCCTCCGTCTCGCCGGAACGGTGAGACACAACGGCGGTATAACCCGCGCTGTGGGCCATCTTAATGGCGTTCAGGGTTTCGGTCAACGAACCGATCTGGTTCAGCTTAATCAGGATGGAGTTGCCGCAGCTGTTCTCAATGCCCTTCTGCAGACGCTCGGTGTTCGTTACAAACAGATCGTCGCCGACCAGCTGGAGCTTATCGCCCAGGCGGGCGGTCAGCTTCTTCCAGCCTTCCCAGTCCTCCTCATCGAGCGCATCCTCCAGAGAAGCGATGGGGTACTTGGAAACCAGGTCCTCCCAGAAAGAGATCAGCTCATCGGTGGTGTAATGCTTCTGGCTCTTCGGCAGCAGATAGGTTCCTTTTTCGCTCTTCCACTCGCTGGCAGCAGCGTCGATCGCCAGCATGAAATCGTCATAGGGCTTGTAGCCGGCCGCCTCGATGGCGCGCAGCAGGTACTGAACCGCCTCTTCGTCGCTTCCAAGGTTCGGGGCATAGCCGCCCTCGTCACCGACAGAAGTGGAAAGATTTTCCTTCTTGAGAATGGAAGCCAGAGCGTGGAACACCTCTGCGCACATGCGCAGGCCCTCACGGAAGCTGGAAGCGCCTACGGGCATGATCATGAACTCCTGAATGTCTACGTTATTTGCAGCGTGCGCGCCGCCGTTGAGGACATTCATCATGGGAACCGGCAGTGTATCGGAAGCGGCGCCGCCCAAAAAGCGGTACAGCGGAACGCCCTGTGCCTTGGCTGCCGTCTGAGCGGCTGCAAGAGAAACGGCAAGAATCGCATTCGCGCCGAGGTTGGACTTATCCTTTGTTCCGTCAAGCTCGAGCATAGCGGCATCGATCGCAGCGACATCGGAAACATTCATGCCGATCAGACGATCGCGGATCACGGTATTAATGTTCTCAACAGCCTTCTGAACACCTTTTCCGCCAAAGCGAGCCGGGTCCTTATCTCTCAGCTCCAACGCCTCAAACTGGCCGGTAGATGCACCGCTGGGTACAGCCGCGCGAGCTGTTACACCGTTTTCCAGAAGAATCTCCGCTTCTACCGTGGGGTTTGCGCGGGAATCCAGGATTTCCCTGCCTTTTACATCTTTAATTTGATAAGCCATAAAACCGCTCCTTTATATTTATTGACGGCATCCTTGATGCGCCGGTACAGCAACTATAAACAGGCAGAGACTCTCCATACAAATCGCTCTGCCATTGATTACCACACCCATAATATATCATATGTTTTTATTTTGTCAAGCGAATTATAACCAACCGAACGACAAGCATCCCACTGAAAAACAGCCGTTTCTTCCCCCACCGCAGGCAGGGAAAGAAATCGTCATTGGAAAAGCTGCATGACTGTAAAATACTTTACCCCAAAGCGACGTCCAATATCATCATCAGAACAAATCCGCCCATCACGCCGAGTGTTCCCATATTGGAATGCTCGCCGCGGCTGGCTTCCGGAATCAGCTCTTCCACTACCACATAGATCATTGCGCCGGCCGCAAACGAAAGCAGCCAGGGCATCAGCGAAAGCACATGGCTTGCCAGCAGGATGGTAATGACGGCGAACACCGGCTCCACCGCACCCGACAGCGTACCGCCCAGAAAGGCCCTGCCCACACTGAGACCCTCGTTGCGCAGGGGAAGCGAAATGGCCGCGCCCTCAGGAAAATTCTGAATACCCATGCCGATCGCCAGCACCACGGCTGCCGTCAGCGGGCCCTGCTCTCCGCTTTGCAGCGCGAGCGCAAAAGAAAGCCCCACGGCCATGCCCTCCGGAATATTATGTAGGGTGACTGCCAAAAACAGAAGCGTCGTTCTCTTCCAGGAGGAAGAAACACCCTCAGGCTGACTCTCGCCCAAATGCAGATGCGGCAGTACATTATCCAGCGCCAGAAGAAACAGGCCGCCAAAGATAAAGCCGCCTGCCGCTGGAATCCAGCCCACCTGCCCGCGCTCTTCTGCCTGCTCAATGGCAGGCATCAAAAGCGACCAGATGGAGGCCGCGATCATTACGCCGCTGGCAAATCCCAGCAGCACTCTCTGTACATTTTCATGAATGACTCCGCGAAAGAAAAACACAAGCGCCGCGCCCAGCGTTGTCATTGCGAACGGAAACGCCAGCCCAAACGCCAGCCAAGCAACAGAATTCATAATATCTCCTATATCCTATACTATTTTCTGAAAATACAGCTCGCTCCGTGTTCTGGTGGAAATTCCCTGCCATAAAGCAGAGCCGGACCGCACATAGTAAAACAGGGTGATACTTGGTGAAAGCAGAAAATCTTCAGGATCTGATCCGCAGAAGCAGCAGTACCAGACAATATTTTATGTCGCTTCCGGTTCCGGATCAAATGGAACTGCACCGGTATAACGAGCACGTTAAAACGGCAGACCAGCTGCATCGATATGTGGAATATCTGCAGACCAACGGCCGCTTATAAGAACCTCACGCCGTAAGCGGCAGCAAGCTGCCGACGGCTGCGAGAACCTTGAAACTCGAGACGGAAAAAACTCTTCGCCTCGAGAAGGAAACGTCCTGATACTCGTTATGATTCGCCGGTGAAAAGAAAAAGGGTTTGTCCTGTTGGGCAAACCCTTTTTTCGGCTGTTCCCGGGCGGTAAAAGCTCCCGCGCTGGAAAGCCGCAGCCTCAGGTTACTTTCCCACCGGTGTGCGGGGTTCCCCCGACCGGTTTACAGAACCAGACTGGGCGCCGCGTATACTCTGCCCGCCAGCTCCTGATCCAGCAGGTACAAGCCCTTGGAATCGGAACCGAACAGCTCTATCTTCTTAATAATATTCTCCGCATTGGTCTCCTCTTCGCCCTGCTCCTTTACGAACCAGTCAAGGAACTGCATGGTGCGGAAATCCTTCACGTTGTATGCTTCCTCATAGATCGCGTGGATCGAATTCGTTACATACTGCTCGTGGGCCAGCGCCGCCTTCGCGGGGCCGATCAAATCGCTGAACTTCGTGTCGGGCTTCGCAATGGCCTCCAGCACAATTTTCTCGTTGTTGTTCTGCATGTATTGCAGGATCAGCATCGCGTGGTCGCGTTCCTCCTGCGCCTGAATCTGATACCAGTTGGAGAAACCATCCAGCCCTTCATCCTTATAATAATTGGAGATATCCAAATACAGATAAGCAGAGAAGAACTCTTTATTGATTTGCTCATTGAGCAGCTTTACAACCTTTTCATTTAACACAAATGTCACTCCTTCGGCGTTTGATTTGTTCCGCCTGCCGGTTTTGCCGCTGCGGCCGACCGTAATGCCGGCCCGCCTGACAGAAGCTTACCGCCCGGCAGTAAAAACTGGTAATGATCTTTCTTGCTATTATTATACCATGACCAGGTGGTAAAACAAGTCTGCAGAACGGAAAAAATCGCCGGAATTCAAGCGAACTTCTTGTAATAAATAACAATAATTATTATTAATTTTATTCAGAAGATCGCTTCTGCAGGTCTCGCAGAGACGAAAAGATGGATCATCTGCTCTTTTTCACTTTCAGGTCTTCTTCATAAAAAACAGTGCCCAGAATGGCGTCGATATCCCTTACGATCGATCCGTCGATCAGATTCTGCTTTGCCATGGTATCGAGAATACCGACGGACTCTTCGTGCGAGAGCGCCATCCGGTAGGGGCGATCCTCCGTCAGCGCCTGGTAAATATCCACACAGGCCAACACGCGGGAATTAAAATCCAGCTGATTGGCGGTAAGGCCATAGGGGTATCCCTTGCCGTTGAGTTTTTCGTGGTGATTGGCCGCCCATTCGGTAATATCCTCAAAGCCCTGCACCATCTCCAGCGCCTTGCGGGTATAGTAGGTGTGCGACTGAACCACATCGATCTCTTCCCGGGTCAGGCTTCCCGGCTTATCCAGAATTTCGTTCGGCACCATAATCTTTCCCAGATCATGCAGGTCCGCCGCGATCCGCATCTTCCAATATTCTTCTTCGCCGCAGCCGTAATAGCGGCACAAGATGCCGACTTTTTTGCTGATGCCGCGGGAATGCCCCCCTGTAAACGGGGACTTCGCATCGATGATGTTGCTGTACAGCCGCGAAATACGGCGGATATTCTGATAGCCGAACTCCCGTATTTCCTGCGGGAGCAGACGCTCCAGCTCCGACTCAATAAACATTGGCTGCATATTCAGCCAAAACTCCCCGTGCTGTGAAATATGGAAAAACAGGCGCAGCAGCTCGGGATCAAAAAGGCGGGCATCCTTTTTCAGCATGCCCAGTATGTCGCGCGGGGTATTCCCCTGCGCGTACTCCACCGCAACGCGGTTGGAAAGAGCGATCAAGCGAGAAAAAAACGGAATCTCTTCGCCGCGCTTTCCGAAAAAGCCGCTGCCGTCCTGGCATTCGTGATGATACAAAATCACACCGGGAATCGGGTGGTTGAATGGAAAATAGGATACGTTCTCCTCCCCCACCTCACAATGCCGGATATTTTTCTCGAGCCCGGCCATATCCACCGGATTTCTGTCCAGCAGAGAACGTGTGATCCCGTTATCATGCAAAAGCGCATAAGAAATCAAATCGAAGAACTCCCGCTCGGGCAGGTTCATCAATTTTGCAAGTCTTGCACAAATATAAGCAACATGTCTGGTATGATTGGTAACATCCTTCAGCAAATCTCTTTCCACAAAATCCAACGTAAAGGAAAAAGAAAGCAGCATTTGATTCACATTTAATTTCATGATTCCGCCTCATATCTTCTGTGCACTGCACGTCCTGGAAACGTTTCCAAAAAGAATCGTCTATGTATTTAGTTTATCGGACGATCCCCTTCAAAATGAAGTCATCAGGCGGAAAATTTGAAATCACATACGGTTTTTCGATTTCCAAACGATCAGCTGCCGCAGTATTTCTTCCCGGGATTCTCCCTTTTTCTGCGCCATGTCATCCAGCAAACGATAAAAGCTTGGAAAGCCGGTTCCGAAAGGATCTTTTACCTGCTGAATTCTGCGGTCCATTTTCTTAATCTCTTCCTGCGTCACAATAATCCCTCCATTAATGAGTCCGTGATTCATCGATATTCTGTTTTTTGTACGCACCGCATTATTTTTTGAAAACTATTGATTTTATATAAACGAAATATAGAAATTTCAGATTTTATTTACAAAATTTTCCTGTTAATTTGTTACTATTATAGCATAATGGAGGACATTAATCAAACTGCATTTTGACCAATAGTAACATAAAACGACAATTTTCGCATCTAAAAATCAAAACCGCTATAGGAACGGAAAGCGTGTGCCTCCTGACTGCGGATTTACAGATTCCCGTTTGACCGTCGAAAATGAACAAAAAAGGAAAGGCCGCTTTCGGGCAGCACTTTCCCCAGTGATTCCGCATTCTGACTTAGCCGCACGACAGAAGATCCCTGCGGCGGTTTTGAAAGCTGTGAAATATTTTTGTCCGGCATTTATATCGATTTCCGGTACAGGCTTTTCAGCAGCCGAATTTCCTGCGCATAGCCCGGCAGCTCGTTGGGTGTTTCCAGGTAAAAAGGAAGTTCCCGCAGGGCCGGGTGATTGATGATGCGCTCCATTGTAGCGAGCCCCAGGCTGCCCTGCCCGATTTTCTGGTGGCGGTCCTTGTGGCTGAAAAAGGGATTCATGCTGTCGTTCAGGTGGATTGCCCGCAGCCAGGAAAGACCGATCTCCTGATCAAATTGAGCCAGCACGCCGTCGAGGTCATTGACCAGATCGTACCCCGCATCGTACACATGGCAGGTATCGAGGCAAACGCCCATTTTCTCTGTGAGAGAAACCTGATCCAGTATCCGGCGCAGCTGAGAAAAACTCCCGCCGACCTCGGTTCCCTTCCCGGCCATGGTTTCCAGCAGCACGGTTGTTGTCTGCTCCGGACGCAGAATTCCGTTGAGCAGCTGTGCGATCTGCGAAATTCCCGCATCCTCCCCCTGCCCGGTATGGCTGCCGGGATGAAAATTATAGCAGCTGCCGGGCAGATATTCCATGCGCTGCAGATCATCCTGCATCACAAAAAGGGCAAATTCCCGCACCTTTGGGTCTGCGGAGCAGGCGTTGAGCGTATAGGGCGCGTGGGCCAGGATATTGCTGATCCCTTCGCGCTGTGCAAGCTCCCGCAGCGCGGCGGCGTCTGCGGGGTCGATTTCTTTTGCTTTGCTGCCGCGGGGATTGCGAGTAAAAAACTGGAAGGTGTTCGCCCCAATGGAAACCGCATCCTTCCCCATCGCCAGAAATCCCTTTGCAGAAGACAGATGACATCCGATTTTCAGCACTGTGTTTCTCCTTTATTTATGCGATTGTTGTTTTTTTCCTACTGCCAGTATACCCGTTTTTTCTGCATCTGTCTTGTTTTTTCTTCCAAAAAAGGAAACTGCGGCAAAAGATGCCCCCTGTTGGAATTCGCCAAAGGCAAAAGGAAATTCGCTCTCCATTGACAAAACACTGGAAAAGTGTACTATAATTAACCATGCAGCACCGGAAAACCGTTCGCGGCCATCCGGCCCGAGAGAGGAGTTCTCATGAAATTTCATAACATGCGAAAAATTTTCATCAATGACTGGCGCAGGATTCTGCATAATCCCGTCGCCATTATTATTACCATCGGTATCTGTGTTCTTCCGGCTCTTTACGCCTGGGTCAATATCAAGGCCTGCTGGGACGTATACGAAAACACAGGCAGCATCCCGGTGGCCATCGTCAACAACGATCAGACCGTGGAATTTAAAGGAAAAGAGGTCAACATCGGCAAGGGCGTTGTTGACCAGCTGAAAAACAACAAAAAGATCGATTGGAAATTCGTCAGCCAGAGGCAGGCCGACCTTGGCCTGGCCGATGGCACTTATTTTGCCGCGATCGAGCTGCCGGCGGATTTTTCCGAAAGCTTTACCACCCTGCTTTCGGATACACCCGTCAAACCAAAAATCATTTATAAGGTAGACACCAAGGTAAACCCCGTGGCGGAAAAGATCACAGAGAGTGCAAAAAACACGCTGGTGCAGGAAATCAAATCGAACTTTGTGTCTACGGTAAACCAGTCCATTTTTTCTATGCTCAATCCTGTGGGCGAAGATGCCGACGAAAACCTGCAAAGCGTCATTCAAATGAAAGACGCGATCGTGAACCTGAACCAGAACATGGACGTCATTTCCTACTCTCTGGACAGCCTGCACACGAACTCGATCAACCTGAATCAATTTTTGAGCAGCGTCAACACCGCGTGGCCGCTGGTGGAAAACGGACTTGAAACCGCTGGGAAAACCGCCGCCAGTCAGCAGACGCTTTCGCGCGACGCCCAGAAGCGCCTGAACAACTCGCTGACATATATGGACACCAACCTCTCTTATGTGCAAAACTCCAGCCAGCGCGTACACGCACTGCTGACAGAGCTGAACAGCGCTGCAAAAGAGGGCAGCACAGCTAAAATGGACACCGTCTTTTCCGATCTGGATGCTACCATGTCCGCCATGTCCGGCTCTGTGGACGCAACCGCCTCCTATCTGAAAAAATACCGTGAGATCGACTGGGGCGAGGATGCGGAAAACGCAGAAGAAAAGCTGACCTCTCTGCGCGCTTCGCTGGTAAATCTGCGCGGCCAGCTAGTACAGCTGCGGAAAAACCTGAAGGAGCTCTCCGCGGACTCGGAGGCCTTTTACAACTACCTGGACAAAACAATTTCCGAACTGGAGAAACAGGTGCAGGACATCGACGAGTCGCTCGACACACTGATTCCCGCGCTGGAGGCTTTCAATGAATCCCTGCACTCCACCGTTCTGCAGGCATCGATCGATGCGCTGAAGTCACTGCGCGATTCCGGCATTGGCGACAAGCTGATCACCAATCTGAAAGAAATTCAGGCCACCCATAAAGATACCGCCGCCGCAATCGCTTCGGTTGATCAGGCTGCCGCGAACGGGATTCAAATGATCGACGACGCGATCCCAAAGATCGATAAGACGGTCGAGTTTTTGAAAACAGTCCAGAACAATCAGTCCGATAAAAAGGCGCAGCTGACCAAGATGATCCGCTCCCTCGATTCCATCGGCGTGGAAATCGACAGCATGCGCGGCAAGCTCTCAGACATTCACAAGCAGTCCGACGCCGCCGCACAGCTGGCCGCAGGAAAAGCCGACACCATCAACAACGACCTGTATCAGATGGAAAGCCAGCTGACAAACATTCTAAAAGAATACAACCAGAGCATCCGCGGCGATGTGAGCACCATCGGCCAGCGCCTGGTCACCTCGGCCGACAATGCCGCACAGCTCTCTCAATCCGCTCAAAAGCTGGGTTCTGAAATCGGCACCATGCTGAAAACGGCGCAGTCCGGCACGAAGCTGACCTCTGACCTGACAGGCTCTCTCAGCAGCAAATTAAAGGAATTCAAAGGCACCATTCAGACACTCGGTGGCAAGCTTGAGCTGGTCGACAACAACGACGTTGTGCAGATCATCTCGATTTTGCAGAGCGACCCCGAATTTATGGGGGATTTTATCGCCGAGCCGTTTGAACAAAACGTAGAATACATCAACGCCGTTCCCAATTACGGCTCGAGCATGGCGCCGATCTACACCGCGCTGGCGCTGTGGGTCGGCTGCCTGATTTTAAATTCAATTCTGCGTTCGCGTCCCCCTGAATTTGAAGGAAGCGAACAGCTGACGCTGCGCGAAAAACATTACGGCAAAATGATGACGTTCTGCTCCATGGCGCTGATTCAGGGCATCGTGATTTCGCTGGGCGACATCCTCCTGCTGAAAATCTACGTGGTGAACAGTATGCTGTTCGTCTTTTTCGCCGTGTTTTCCTCTATAGTGTTCTGTATCATCACCTACACGCTGTATTCTACCCTTGGGAATGCCGGAAAGGCACTGGCGATCGTCTATATGATCTTTCAAATCCCCGGCAGCGGGGGAACCTACCCCATTCAGGTAGACCCGCCTATTTTCAGCATTCTGCAGCCGCTGTTCCCGTTCGCCTACACAGTCAGCGGGTTCCGCGAGGCGATTGCAGGCCCTTTGACAAGCCAGGTGCTTCTGGATTTTGCCGTACTCGGCCTGTTTGCCCTGATCTTTCTGATTGCCGGATACTTCATCGTTCAGCGGATGGCGGAGCCTGTGCACCGCTTTGAAGAGATGTTTGAAAGCTCCGGTCTGGGCGAATGAAAGGGGGAACAACATGAAACGAATGAGTAAGCTGGGGGGCATCCCCGCAAAAATAAAATCCGGTCTTCACTCTGTTGTACACGAACGGATTCGTCCTGTGTTCCTGGTTTTTCTGCAGGATTTAAGAACCATCCGGCACAATAAGGCAACGCTGGCCGTTGTGATCGGCCTGTGCATCCTGCCGTCCCTGTACGCTTGGGTCAACATTTACGCCTGCTGGGACCCGTACTCCAATACCGGCAATCTGCCCGTCGCCATTGTAAACAACGACGAAGGCGCCGTCATCAACGGGGAAATCATCAACGTGGGCGACAGCATTGTAGAGGAGCTCAAAGGAAATCAGTCGATGGGGTGGCAGTTCGTCAGCGACTGGCAGGGCAATTACGGCCTGAGTCAGGGAACGTATTACGCCATGATCGAAATCCCGCGCAATTTTTCGGAGCGGCTGGCCAGTCTGGCCACTTCAACACCGCAAAGGCCCGTTCTGACCTACCGGGTTAACGAAAAGCTGAACGCGATCGCCTCAAAAATCACCAATGTGGCCAAGGACCGCCTGATCGACAGCATTGAAAGCAGCTTTGTAAAAACAGTGAATGAAAAAGCAATGGCGATGATCAACGACGGTTCCAAGGAAACCCAGATGAACCCCTCGCGCCTGAAGGAGCTGAAAACCTCTTTGCAGCAGGCCGATCAGGACATCACCCGCGCCAAGGCGCAGATCGACCAGGCCAGCAGCAACTCCAAAAGCTTTCAGAAATACCTGGATGAAGCCGCGGCGCTTTCCCCCACCATTGCCGACCAGATCACCGGTCTGCAGCAGATCTCCTCATCCGGGGCTTCCCTTGCAGAAAAGACCCAGCACACCATTCAGTCGATCGCATCTAACCTGAGCGCCGACCTGAACCGCATGCAGGAGCTGAACCAGCAGAACCAGCAGCTGATCGCCGCGCTGCGGAATGTGAACGGCAACACGCTCGATGAAAACACAAAGCGTATCGCACAGCAGAATATTGTCATCTGCAAGGCGCTGGATGTGCTCCTTGACACCGATGCGAAAGACCTTGCCGAACTGAATAAAGCATATGATCTGAACGCGCTGACGCTTCTGGTCAACTCCCTGAAATATGCCGACCGTCTCGTAAAAGCAGAACAGGATTTACTAATGAAAATGGTCGATGCGCAGAGCAGCACGCCGAAGGAATCGATGGATGAGATGCTCAGCACCCTTTCTAAGCTGAGCGACGAGCAGGCCCAGCTCGCGCAGAACCTTTCTTCCACCTATGCCTCGCAGGGGGCGCCTCTGCTCAGCAGCCTCGGTGACAGCATTGTGCAGTCGCTGTACGACACCAGCAGCCTGATCGGCTCGACGATGTCGATTGTGCCGCAGCTGGACGCGCTCGCCGCCTTTACGAAGGCCTCCAGCGAGCTGACGGTCCAGCAGGGCGCACAGATGACCGACCTGCTCGATACCCTGCAGGAGGATTTGAGCCATATCTTATCCCGGCTGGATACCATCTCTACCGAAGACCTGGAAACACTCGAGGACCTGATCGAGAACCATCCCGATACCATCGCAGATTTCATCGCTTCGCCCCTCAATGTCGAGCAAGTGGAAATCTACAAGGGCGGCACTTTCGGCACCGGATTGACCCCGTTTTACACAGTTCTTGCCATCTGGGTGGGCGCGCTGCTGCTGTGCGCGTTCCTGACGGTTCACTGCAAAGACCCGGAGGGGTACCACCTGAACCTGAAGCAAAAGCACTTTGGCAAGATGACCCTGTTTTTATTCCTGTCGCTGATTCAGTCCACGATCATCACACTGGGGGATGTTTTCCTGCTGGGGGTTGAACCGGAAAACTTCTGGCTGATGATGCTGTTCAGCGTTCTTTGCTCCGTCGCTTTTGTGGTGATCATCTTTACGCTGGTTTCGCTGTTCGGCAACGTGGGCAAGGCCATCGTCGTCATTATGATGGTTTTTCAGATCGCGGGCGCCGGGGGCATCTACCCCATCCAGACCAATCCGCGCGTATTCGGTATCCTGCATCCGCTCTGGCCGTTCACCTACGGAATCAACGGCTTCCGCGAGGCGATCGCAGGCCCGGCCTGGGACAGCGTGTTTACGAATATCTGGGCGCTGATCGGCTTTATCGTGGTATTCCTCCCCCTGGCCGCGCTGAAAAAGCCGCTGCACAAGGCCAATACCCTCTTTGAAAAGATGTTCCAGAAGGCTGCGATCTAACATAACCAGCCCACTGAAAAAGCCAGAAAAAGGATTGACAAACCGGGCGGCTTGTATTACCCTGAAAGCAGAACAATTTGTCGAAAAAAGGAAGCGGTGCTTTGAACACTTTGGATTTTCCAATAGCCGGCGTTGCCGGTGTTACAGGCAATAACGGCAGTCAAAGCCTTTCGGGGAAAGCTGTATCCCAGACAGGCGCTTCATTTTCTGATATTTTCGGCTCTGTGCAGAAAAGCACCAACCTCGACGCGGCGTTTGAAAAGGCCGCGGAGGCCTATGGGGTGCCGGTCAATCTGCTCAAAGCAGTGGCCAAGGCGGAATCCGGCTTTGACCCGGATGTGGTTTCCTCCGCCGGAGCGCAGGGCATCATGCAGCTGATGCCGGGCACGGCCCGCAGCCTTGGAGTCTCTGATCCGTTTGATGCGGAGCAGAACATTATGGGCGGCGCCAAATATTTAAGTCAGCTTCTGCGCCAGTTTAACGGCGACACCACCCTTGCGGTAGCGGCTTATAATGCAGGCCCGGGCAGCGTGACAAAATACGGCGGGGTTCCTCCCTATGCCGAAACGCAGAATTATGTGCAAAAGGTATTGGGTCTGACGGGGTCCGAGCTGACGGCAGGAACCGCTCAAAGCGGCACCGGTGCAGATTCCTCGCAGGAGCTTCTTTCCGCCCTGACCGGCAGCACGGGCGGCTCTTCTTCTCTGGGGGCTTCCACCTCGGAAAGCTACCTTCTGATGAAGCTGTACCAGTTTCAGGCATTGCAGGCTTTATTTTCAGATTCAGAGGAGTCTCAAAGCCCTCTGTCGAGCCTGTTCTCGGATTCTTTGCTTTCCTCACAGGATCAGACAGCCGGTTTGTTTTCAGATTCCAACACAACAGAGGATGCCTTGACCAGCCTTTTTTAAAACACAAATATTTTTATAATAAAGCAGCCGTACCCGGAGCAATGTTCGGGTACGGCCGTTTTTTGATTCAATCGTCGCGGTTGCGCTTCCCGCTGATCTTTTCCACGTGGATTTTGATAATGCTCACGGCCGGCAGCTGCCGGCGGATCACTTCATCCCTTCGCTCCAAAACGCCGGGAGCCAGAGTGTCGCAAAGCTGCAGCAGACGTTTGGTTTTCTCCTCCGGGTCGGTAATGATTTCCGCGCGGCCTTCGACCATTACGCTGTCGTAATGGGTAACAAAACGCTCGGGCATAATGGTTTCGCGGCCAATCACCACAAAAGACACCCGGTCGTTTTCTTTGATAGTATCGATTTTCCGGCCCTTTACAAAGCAGTGGAAAAAGATCGCCTGCTCTTCTGGAAGATAATAATAATTCAGCGGCACACCGTACGGCTCGCCCCGCGAAGTGGCAATCGACAGCACGCCATAGGTTCCCTCGCGCAGCAGCTGCACCGCGCCTTCCTGCGACATTCTTCTGCTTGGTCTCATGAAAGTCCTCCTGTTTTCTTTGCTGGTAATCTCCGGCGGAATCCATCGTTCTTTTTCTCCAGTATATCAGTCAATGGTAATCAGGGCAACCATTGCATTCTGGTGAATGCGCGATATAGGGATTCGGGTTGTTGAAACACTTCGGGCCATGCTATAATAACCTCACAGCGCAAGGTACTCCTTTTGATCAATGAAAGCGACCTTGTGGTTGTTATTATCCTATTATTATCATTTTAAAAACAGGAGAAACTGAATGGTACGAGTTTTATTTGTTTGCCTTGGGAACATCTGCCGCTCGCCCATGGCGGAATTTTTGCTGAAGCACCTCGCTGCAAAGCGCGGCTGTGAGGACGAGTTTGTTATTGCATCCGCCGCCACCAGCGCGGAGGAGATCGGCAACCCGGTTCATCGCGGCACCGTGAAAAAGCTTGCGGAGCACGGGATTTCCTGCACGGGCAAGCACGCCGTACAGCTGACACGGCGCGACTATCAATCTTATGATTACCTGCTGGGAATGGAGCACTCCAACCTTCGGAGCATGGCCCGGATACTGGGCACGGACGATCCGCAGAAAATCCGGCGGCTTCTGGATTTTTCCGCCCGCCCGCGGGATATCGCGGACCCCTGGTTCACCGGGAATTTTGACAGCACCTACGATGATATTCTGGAGGGCTGCAACGCTTTTCTGGATGATCTGGAAGCAAACGGCCTGATTCACCCCAAAAGAAAGGGTAAATGAAAGATCCCATATTCCCATAGGAAAGACGAAGTCTGAAACAACTTACATAAAAGCCCCCGCTCTGATTTTCAGAGCGGGGGCTTTTATCGCAATGCGGCTATTTGCCAAGATAGGAAAATCGGGGAACGCTTACGCCGTTCCGCTCGATGATCTCACTCCACATGCCGGCCGGGCGCACCCAGACGCCGCCTTCCCCGTACAGCGCACGGTACACCACCATTTCTTCCAGAGTTTCAGAATGGCGCGCAACATACAGCAGCTCGTACTCGTTCCCTTTGAAATGGCGGTAGCGCCCGGGCTTTAAAGTTTCTTCCATTGCTCTTTGTTCCCTTCCTAAAAAACGGTCAATCATGGGTTTCAAAGTAGATTGCTTCCTGCCGCTCGAGGCCATCTCAGGATTGCCCATTAAGGGCAATCCTTTCGTCAATCATATGAATTCAGCCAATTTCACAGTGCCTGCTGCTCCCGGATACAGGACTCTACATATGAAAGCGGCACGTCCATCCGACGAGCGGTTTCTTCGCACGACAGACCGGAATGAAGAAAGCGAAAGACCACCTGCTGCATTCTTTCGCCGACCTCTATGATGTGACCGTCGGGGTCATAAAAGCGAACCACGCGCTGACCCCATCGATGCTCCTTCAGCGGGTGAACATATTTCAAATCCGGCCACACAGCAAGGCGCTGCAGAAAGGCATCCAAATCCGCTTCTTCAAAATACAGCTCCGCGGCACGATTTTCAAATGTGATCTGATCTTCCGAAAGCTCTAAAAAATCCCGCCAGCTCTCGGCAGTCTGCAGGGCAACACCGTCGGATAGTGTAACGTTCGCGCCGAAATCAGCGGTAATCTCCATCCCCAGCAGCCCGCAGTAAAACTGTTTTGAGCGTTCCATATCCCGCACGGCGAGCAGCGCACAAACGTACTCCATCACAGCTCTTCCGGGGCGGAAATCGTTTTGCCCACAAGATCGATCACCTTTGCAAAGCCGTCCCGGTCTTTGAGCTTACTGCCCAGAGAGGTGGGAATACACACAATGCGTGCGCGCCCCACCTGATCGATAAAGGTACGCACCGCCGGAGGAAAAGTGCCGGCCCAAATTGGGAACACGAGCGCCACCGTTCCCTCCGGCTCCGGGCTATGGTAAGTAGCCGGCAGGGATTTGCCCGAGGCCGAGAAATATCCGGCCTTCATATAGCCCCCGGCACCGGACCAGTCGACGCCGTCCTCAATCCGTTCTGCCTGTGTCTGAAAATGGCTGGCCAGCTGTTCGGCGATTCCCTTGCTCCTGCCGGAACGGGTAAAATAATACACCTGCATACCTGTCAATCCTCCTTATTTTTAATATAAATCAGATGCGGCATTTCTTTGCCGTTATGGTACTTACTATGCTCGCCGGCCACCGTCATCCCCAGGCGTTCGGCGACTCTGCGCGAAGCGGTGTTTTCCGGGCGGATGTCGGCGATCACCTGCTGTGCGCCCAGATTGCCGAACGCATACCGCAGCCACGCTGCCGCGCCCTCCGCGGCATAGCCCTGTCCCCAAAACCGCCGTGCGACAATATAACCGAGCCCGAAATAGGTTTCCCCGTCGATTTTCTCCGGCAGAATGCCCATCAAACCGATCAGCTCGCCGCTCTCCTTTTGAACGGCGGCGTGGTGGGAATACCCGCAGGTTTGATAGCGCCGGTTCGCGCGCTCAATCCATTCGGCGATCTGCGTATCGGTAAAGCCGTATTCCCAGGCATACATGGTTTGTTCATCCCCGAGAATCGGCCGCAGGGCCGCAGGGTCCTCTGTCCTCAGGCGACGAAAGCCGAGCCGGGGTGTTTCAAGCACCCACAAAGGGCGGCTGAAATACACCATATCTGTCAGCAAAACACCGCACTCATAAATCGGGTGATCATAATGCTCCGTAAAAAAGTCTTTGACCCGGTGTGATTCCGAGAAGCCGCAGCGCCGATAAAAAGGCACCGTAGCAGGGCTGTCGCCGGTGCCGACCATCATCACATGACAGCGGGCGCCCCATTGTGTGCACAGCTCGCTGATGAGCCGCCTGCCAAGGCCCCTCCCCTGACTGTGGGGAGCAACCGCAATATTTTTCAGCTCGCAGACTCCGTCACCCTCGTCGGTAACGACCGCAGCCGCCAGCGGTTCCCCGCCCTCATACAGAACGGTCATTTCTCCTCGCGCCAAATACCGGTCGATCATCGACTCCTGTTCGTCTCCAAGGAGCAAAAGGGAGAGATACTGCTTTTTATTTTCCGTTATTTTGCGGTACTCCATCCGTACTCACCCCCCGCGCCGTTGTTTGGGCCTTGTCAGTTCATAGCTTTGGCGCACCATTTGCTGCAGCTCGTCCCACGGCACCTCGCTGTCCAGCAGCACGGTGTTCCAATGCACTTTATTCATGTGGTAGGCAGGCACAACACCGGAAAAGGCCGAGCGCAGAAAATCCGCGCTCATCGGCTCACATTTCAGGTTGACGCACGGATGCCCGCCGCGCTCGTAGACAAACGCAAAGGACTTTCGGTTTTCTCTGTGGCGCATCACCGCCCATTCCTCATCGAACGGGTAATCCTCATAAGCATCGGGATAGGTCAGGCAGTGCGCGATCATTTCCTGCTTTGTCAAGGCTCATCCCTCCCCGCGCGTACGGAATACTGCTCCGTATAGGTCAACACCCCATTGGGCCACTCCGAGCGCATCAGGCTGACTGTGTCAACGCTTGTATCAAACGGTGAGCCTAAAATCGTGCCGCGATCAACCTCTTGATGCAGGCGAACCCGCCGCGCGAGCGTAATATGCGGTGAAAAACGGCGTTCCTCCAGTCGAAAGCCCTCCGCGATGAGATTGCCGCACAGCTCTTGCTGCAGCCGGAGCAATGCCGGGTTTTCGGCAAGGCCGATCCACCAGATGTCGCCGCCGTCGCGGCGAAAGAAGCCGATTTGATCAAAAGTCAAATTCAGAGACATGGCCCCGGTACGATCCATCGCTCTACAGGCAGCCGCGGCTTTCTGCGCCGGAACCTCGCCGAGAAAAGCCAGCGTCAGGTGCAGGTTTTCGGGCCGGGAAAAATCCCCCTGCGCGGCCTCGCGCAGGCGCTGCTGCACCGCCAGAATACGTTGTTTTGTTGCATCGTCGAAATTGACGGCAAGAAACAGCCACATGGTCATTCCTCCCCCAGCAGACGCGCCAATTTCCCGCAAAACGCCTGATCCTGCTCCGGCAGACGCTTGCGCGGCCCTTTCAGCCGGCCGCCCGCGTTGCGGATCTTCTTTGCAGTATGGCGGGCGAGCAAAAGGGCGTCGATATTCTGCGCCGTATATTCCATGCCGTCCTGATTCAGAATCCGAGCACCGCGCGCCATGCACATCGCTGCAAGGCCGTAATCCTGTGTGACGACGATGTCGCCGGGCCGCAGCAAGTTTACCAGGGCAAAGTCGACACTGTCTGCCCCTTTTGAGACTACCAGCGTGCGAGCGCCCACCTTTTCAAAATGATGCGACGTGTCGCACAGAATCAGGCACTCCACCCCGAAGCGCCCGCATAGGCGCACCGCCTCATCCACCACCGGGCAGCCGTCCGCGTCAATCAGAACCCTGGTCACTTTGTATTTTCCCCCAGTATTTCTCTTTGCAGCTTTTTAGTCAGCTTTTCAAACACCAGCCGGTAAGAGTCGTCGCACAACTGCCGCAGCAGCTCCGGCGGCAGTCCGCCGCCCAGATCGACCGAATTCCAGCAGCGCTTGTCGGAATAAAAGCCGGGCAGAATTTCCGCATGTTCCCGGCGCAGCAGCTCCGCGAGCATCGGGTCGCACTTCAGGTTCAGCAGATCCTTCCCCGCGTACATGGGATTATGCTCTGCTCCCGGGCACATTCTGGCCGCAAACAGCCGGCTGCCCACCTGGTAGCGCAGCCATCCCCATTCCTCTTTGAAATCCTTTGTCACGCCGGGCTTTGCCAGCAAATATTCGTCCAGCCACGGATGCTGTTCACCGTTCATTGATTCTCCCTCTTTTCTCCGGCTGCCCACAGGCGAACACGGATTGCTTGTTCGCCGGATCGGACCATGTTTTAATAATCCAGCATGATTTTATAAATGTTGACCGGCCTGCCCTTCGGAACAATCCTTTTTTGTCCAATGATCTCGGCTTTCCCGTATTTCATCAGATTGGCCAGAAAGCGGTTGGCCGTTCTAGTGGAAATCCCAAGACGATTGATCAGATCGAGAGAAGAGATTTCATCGGAGCCCTCCTCCTTGAGGACATGGATGATTTTCGACACCGTTTCAGGAGAAAGCTTTACCTCTGACGCCACACGGTAAATATAATCGCTCTCCACATCCGAAATCACAAGATCCGCTTCGCTGCCAGGAGTCATGCAGATCATTTTGTTGTCTTCATCGATCAAAAAGCTTCGATGGTTTTCATCGCCGAAGTTCTCCCCGTGGCGCACCGCATCCATGGCATTCATGCGCGCCTGATAGAAATTGCGCCCGATTCCGTAGCCGATCGACCCCGAAAAGTTCAGATTTTTTTGCAGGTACGTATAAAAAGGGCACTCCAGAAAATTGTTTGTCAGCTTTGCAAGGGTGTCGCAGTCCGTGTAAATCTCGAAGCCGTCGCGGCTGTCTTTTACGGTCAGGCTGCCGCTGTAGGGGCTGACGAGCGTCAGGATTTCTTTTTTGTAAGCAAGGAATTTCATCTCTGTATTGCTGTATTTTCGGGTCAGCAGTTCAGAGCAGGTGATCAGAACGTTAGCGGGGTAGCTCCTCCTGGCGCGCATCGCGTCGATCTTCGACACTACCTCTCTCACCGTGTTCGTCAGCGCGTTCTGGCTCGGGTAAATATAGTAGCAGGAATAGCCCATTCCCCGCATCCGCTCCGCCGTGGTGTAGAGATAGGTCAGTGCAAAATCAATTTCTCCGTTCCGGAATTTTTTCTCCACATAATGTGAGAACCGCTTCTCCTCCTCCTCGATGACGAGGTGGCCGTAGTGGCGGAAGGTGTTGTCATACTCCCGCGCGATGGTCGCGAGCGCGTTTTTCTCAATCGCCTCCGGCAGGGTCATTTTGTCCGCCATAAAATCCACCGCAACGCGCGAAAAATCCTGCTGCCTGCGACGGATGCTCTCCCGAAGCAGGATGCGGTAAGTGTTTTCGATGTCGATATCAAGATAACTCAGGCAAGGGGTATCGCCCTGACGAAGTTCCTCCATCACGTGGTTGGGAATGACGCCGCTGGTGATGATCCCCTGAAAATCCGAATGAATTCTTTCATAGATTTCGCAAAGCTGCTCGATGGTCTCATAAACAAAATATGTGATTTCAACGTTTTCAGGAAACTGCAGTTTGTGTTCCTGAAGATATGTGACAAGATGCTGTTTCAGTGGCATTGCTATCCGATAAATCACCCAGGCGCCTCTCCTTTGCATGATGGAATGGGAATCACTTTTCAAAGTGACTTTACGTAAAAATGGCGGTTTCTCCCCTTGCCAAAGGCGTAGGAAGAAACCAACAATTCATAAATGCAATATTACCGTAGCTTTAGAATACGATGATTTCGAGGACTTGTCAATAAAAGGAATTCCGAGGCCTGCCGCCTGATCCCCAGCCTGTGCGAAGGGCGAAGAAAACGCTGAAAAAGCGTCCGGCCCGGACGTAAAATCCCATCATTGATCAAATCATTCTTCAGAAGCATACAATAGCGCAGGAGGTGCTTCTGTGCTTGATTTAAATACGATTCAAAATACCGCGAGAAGAATTCCGGACGCACAGGCTGTCATCAAAGGAAGCTCTGCATACCCGCAGCTGCGCGGAACCATGCGCCTGCATCAGATGGAGGGCGGCGTTCTCGTCACAGCCCTGGTACATGGGCTGCCGCAGGGGGAAGGCTCCTGCCCGGTGAATATATTCGGTTTTCACATTCACGAGGGAAAAGCCTGTACCGGAACCGACCAAGAGCCTTTCGCAAACGCCGACGGACATTTTAATCCGGGGAACTGCCCGCACCCGGCCCACGCAGGAGACATGCCGCCCCTGTTCGGCAACCGGGGCAGCGCATATTTATCCTTTTTTACGGACCGCTTTACTGTTTCACAGGTGATTGGGCATACGGTGATTGTCCATTTGCATCGAGATGATTTTACCACCCAGCCGTCCGGCGACTCCGGGCCAATGATTGCCTGCGGGATCATTGAACGAACTGGCTGGCAGCAGTGGCAGCAACCCCGATGGGGCTGTGTGATGCCAAACTGCTAAACTGAAAAACACCGACAGGAACTTTGCCTGCCGGTGTTTTTTATTCTACAGGCTGTTCAGACTCTTCGGCCTCACCGGCAGTCTCACCGTTCGCGCCATCATCATGCGGTTGTGTCATGGGCACAAACTGCTCCACCGGCATCACCATGACAGGCGTCTGCTCCTTGGACACGTCGTCCGGCTCATTCCAGCTCTGCAGGGCGAAAAACATACCGGCCAGCGCTACAAAGGAGGCCGTTACCCCGCAGGCGATCGACCAGCTGCGGATATCCAGCGGGCCGAGAATCATTGCCCCCAAAGCCAGAATCAGACCAAAAACAAAAAAGAATTTTGCGATTTTTTCATCGGTATCCAGCACAAGAATCACTCCTTCTGCGAGGCCAGGCAGATATACAGCCTGGCAAACTCCTGCATTGTCAACTGCTCGGCACGCACGCGGCGGTCAAGCCCTGCATCGTCGAGCGCCTTGCCCACCGTTTCTTTCGGCAGGGACAGCCCCGCTGAAACGGAATTGAGCATCGTTTTTCTTCTTTGTCCGAACGCCGTGCGCACCAAAGAGAAAAAGCCCGCTTCATTTTCTACCCGGACGGCGGGTTCTTTGCGCAGCGTCAGACGGATGACGGAGGAATCGACATTCGGCGCGGGCAGAAAGCTGCCGCGCGACACCTCAAATAAAATCTCCGGCTCGGCGTAGTAATGCACCGCCACCGTAACCGCCCCGCATTCCCGTGTGCCGGGCTGCGCACAGATACGCCGCGCCGCCTCCTTTTGCACCATCACGGTCAGGGAGGTGATATCGAGCCGCTCCTCGAGCAGCCGCATGATGACAGGCGAGGTGATGTAATACGGCAGATTGGCGCACACCGACACCGGCATCCCGGCAAATTCGCGCTGGAGAAGCTCTTTCAGATCGAGCTTTAAGATATCGCCGTTGACTACCGTGACGTTATCGTAATCCGCCAGCGTCTCTTCCAGCACCGGCAGCAGACGGCGGTCAAGCTCAATCGAGACCACCTTCTGCGCCCGTTCGGCCAGCTCACGCGTGAGCACCCCGATACCGGGGCCGACCTCCAGCACACCGGTTTCCGGCGCTGCTCCTGACTGCTCCGCCATGCGCGGACAGACCGTGGGGTTAATGAGGAAATTCTGCCCCAGCGCTTTGCTGAAATGAAAGCCGTGACGGCCTAAAATCTCTTTGATTGTTGTGATGTTGGATAGATTGTTCATGAAACCTCCGCTTGGTGTGATGCGGCCGTGGCCGGGAATCGGACAATCGGGCAGCTGACTACTCCTGCAGCTTGTCCGGATTGAGAATAAATCGGTTGCGGTGAAAGCGGATAAGCTGCTCCTGCTGCATGCGCCCCAATTCTTTGGAAAGCGCGCTGCGGTTCACGCACAGAAAATCCGCCAGCTCCTCGCGTGAAAAGGGGATCACCGGCTCCATGGTTCCCTGCCGGCGCGCCTGCTCACCGAGGTAGGCCAGCACCTTATCCCGCGTACTCTTCTGTGAGAGGATTTCCATTTTGCGGTTCAAATACACATTCTTTTCCGCAAGCAGATGCATCATGTTGCGCAGAAGCGTGGCATGGTGCCCGCACATAGCCGGACACGGCGACAGCAATTTCTCTGCGGAAAGACGCATCACACGGCAGTCTGTAGAGGCGATGACGGAGACCGGGCTCTGGCGAATCTGCGCGCAGGCCAGCGATTCCCCGAAAATCTCCCCCGCGGAAAACTCCGCGACGATCGATCGGCCGCCAAACAGGTCTTCCCTTACCACCTGTACCCGGCCCGACAGTACAACGCCGATCCACTCGACCGGTTCGCCTGCCAGCAGCACGATCTGATTTTTGGAATACTCCCTGACGCCGCTGTTCAGGCAGTTGATGATCGCTTCGCGATCCTGCTCCTCCACACCATGGAACAAGGCCGTGGACTGTAACATAGCATATTCCGGTTTCACGGTCTTCTCCCCTTTCCCCAGTTACCCCACGCAAAGTGCGGGGATGGATTGTTCCTGTGCAGAGCTTGCCCCTTGTGCCGAGGTGGCCTATTTTACCGATCGAAAATGTCTTATATCATACGTCGTTTTGGTGCGAGTTTTCCCGCGATGTTCGTAAGGACGCAGCCTGTCTGCTGGCGCAGGGCTTGCCCCTCATGCCGGGGCGGGCACTTACTTTCGTGAAAGGACGAAAGTAAGCAAAGGCCTTCCAAAGGACACCTTTGGAATCCGTTTGAGGAACGGTTCCTGACTGTGCAAACGATAGCTATCCGTAAGGCGCTCCAATGAAAATGTCCACTCTCCTAGCTGCTGAAAATCAAAAACTCACTACTTTCATCCGTCGGCGGGCATTTTCAGAGCGCTCTCGTCAGCTCGTAATTTGGAAACGCCAGCTTTCTGCAATGTTCTTTTCCACGTGGAAACAGACAGTTTCCTTTGTGGGCTGCCCAGTCACGTATTTGCGGGTTCAAGCCACCGACCCAAGAGACAGGCCTCGTCTGCACCGCGTCTACGCCTATGAAATTAAGACTATTTTACCACATCGCACCAGAAAACAAAAGGCGAAGTTTTCTCCGGCAGCACCCCTCAAAGAAAAAGGCTTCTGCCAAATGCAGAAGCCTCAGCTTGTAGACAAAGCGCCGTCTGGGTTTAAAACTCAGACGGCGCTTTTAGTGACAAACTTCGAGTTTGGAACAAATAAAGGGAAAAAGAGAAACGAAAAACCCGGCTCCGGCTTGAACCTAGGGTCTCTCGACTTCCAGACCGCCAGCTTCTTGAGATTCATGCAGGCGAAAGTAAGCAAAGCCTGCATCGTCACTTTGGCTTTGCCTCGCAAGGTGGTAAATCTCAACCCGTGTTTTTCTTTTGCATCGGCGAAAACCCGTTCGATGGTTTCCGAACGCTCCCGGTAAATTCCCTTTCCCTGCGGCGTGTAACGGAAGTCTTCCGCGGTATCCAGATAGTCTGCCCATACATGCCGCGTTACGGTTTTCTGATCATTTTTCCTCTGTGTGCACTGTGCCCGCACCGGGCAGCGTTTGCAGATTTCAGGATCACTTTTGTATTCCCGGTATCCCGCGCGGTTCGTGGTCGAGTAATGTAAAACCTGATTGTTCGGACAAAGAACGCAGTCGTAATATTCGTCATACACATATTGGTACGGTTTGAAATATCCTTCTTTACTCATCGGCCTTTTGTACGGAAGGACCGGAATCCGGTGGTCATCCAGAATCTGCTTGCAGATATATGGAATTTTGTAACCAGCGTCGGCTACGACATATTTGATTTCAGGGAAGACAACCTTTACCTTGTCGTAAATACTTTTGAACATCACGCTGTCATGGACATTTGCGGGGGAAAGCTCCATGCCGAGGATGAAATTGTGCCGATCGCAGGCCGTATGCGCGGTGTAGGCAAAGCATTTTTCATGCTCTCCCTTGTGGAATATCCCGCACTCCGGGTCGGTCGTGCTTTTCTTCGTTTCCTTCGTTTTCCCGGTCCCGCCCCCTTTTCCCGGGCCGTCGTCGTCAAACGGCTTTTTCCCATGTGCTTCCCGGTCTTTGTTGATCTCTTCCATCAGTTCCTTGTGGTAGTGCTGCGCTTCCACTTGAACCTGCACCTTCATTTTCTTGTTCCGGTTTGCGCTGGCCTTGATATGCGTGGAATCGATGAATACCGCTTTCGGGTTCACATATTTCAGCTTCACCGCTTCTAGCAGAATACGCGCAAAAATCTGCTCGAAAATGTCGGTGCCCTCAAACCGCCGGGAGTAGTTCTTCCCAAAGGTCGTGAAATGCGGAACCGGGTCGTTCCAGTCATATCCTAAAAACCACCGGTATGCGGCGTTGACCTCGATTTCTTTGATCGTCTGTCTCATGCTGCGGATCCCAAACAAATATTGTATGAATACGATCTTGAACAGCACCACTGGGTCGATACTCGGCCGGCCCGTGTCTCCGCTGTATTTGTCCTTGACCAGATCGTATATGAAACTGAAATCAATCGCTTTCTCGATTTTCCTCAGAATATGGTCTTTCGGGACCAAATCGTCCATGCAGCAAAAGCTGATTTGTTTCCGGTTGTCCTCACTTTTTTCATTCAGCATTCTCCATCACCCGCTTCTATTTTACCACCCCGCAGCCTACATAAAAAGACAAAGTACCTCTTTCCTGATACTTTGTCTTCACGCTG